>JBNKDZ010000430.1:0-11212 GCA_050288525.1 Cyclobacteriaceae bacterium | reverse complement strand
AAATTAATAATACCGGATGGATTGGAACAGAAGAAGGAGATCAATTAAAATCAACAACAGGATGGTATAACGATGGAAATGGAACTGATGATTACTATCTTAGTTTAGTTGCAGGTGGTTTACGCCATTACAATGAACCTGATATGGATTTTGTTTTTATAACCAAAGTTGGGTTTTATTGGACAAGCACTGAAAAAACTGATGACAATACTATGGCCGGGCGTATTGCTCTAAAATATTCAAGAAGCGATGTGGATAGGGATGCAACCTTTAAAAAATATGGTTTGTCTGTACGTTGTCTTAAAGATAAATAAAAACTATAATGTGCTAAAAAAGAGGCTGCTTTTGAGACAGCCTCTTAATTTTTTTTAAATTCTTTATTTACAGGGACGGACATAAATGCTTTCCGGAGGACCAAGGTAGCTGGGGCGTAATCCTCCTGCATTGATCACAAACTTTTGAAAGACCACTCCCGGATCGATCATCCAAATCTTTAGGGTATGCTTCCCTGGCTTCACAGGTCCATGTGAGGATTGTTTTTTCCGGATATGATCGGTAACGGAAGTGTTCCACCACGCCGGATAGGTCCAGTCGGGTTGTGTTTCTCCTTCATGGATATTTATTATATGCGGTGTCTCATCATCGATGGCAACAGCATACTTTAAACCGTCTTTCTTTTTATAATTCAATGTTGGTGACAAATAGGTGTCAATTTTCAATGCCCCTTCTTTAAAAACAGTAAAATCATATTCAACATAAGGGGTGTTGTCAGCCGGAGTCTGAGTATCGGCATTCGCAGGTTCAACGATAAGCGATGATCCTGTACGTCCGAGATTCGGCACTACAGACCAGGTGATATCTTTTGTCTCTTTTTTACGCGTAAAGTTGGATGCTTCAATGGATACTACACCGTTGTTTTCTACGAAACCGGCAACCTCCATGTCTTCATTCCGTATCGGAACGCTCACAACATACTTACGGCCGGCTCCCGAAATTTCTATTTCGCCGGTAGAAATACCTTCAGGTGCTTTATCCCAGTCAATATGTACATATACCTTTTCTTCCAGCTTCACACTGCCGTTTTTTGAAGATATTAGTATCCAGGAATCTTTTGAATCAATGGTGTAATCCAGCTCATCATTTCCTTTGTTGAAGATCTCAACATAGAAGGTCTGATCATTTATACGATCGAAAGGAGAAAAACTTCGGCTGTTAATACCCCTGTTATTAAACCTAAACCCGGCACCATGTTCAATAATATATCCAAATCCTGCGTTTTTATTTGCCTGGATATATGAAACAGCCGGCATTTTATTCGCGGGTGGATGATCCCATGAGGTATATCCTATGTGTGTCTGGGACATCATATGGTTCCACTTTCCTTCTTCCAGATCTTCATGGTATATGCGCGCCAGTTCTTCATCCCTGTTAAACAGCTCGATGACTTTATCTGCATAATAATTGGCAGAGGCACTACCCAGTTCGGCATAGAACTTGTTTTTTCCTGCGGCAACATACATTTCATTAAGGTTGCTGCACATTTCAACCGGAGACAGAACAAGCTGATAAAAGGCTGATTTATAATTTTCAGGCAGCTGGTCATATATTTTGCGGCTTCTATCCAGCAATTCGTTGTAATCCTCTACCACTTTATCCGCTTCCCTGTAATTGCTTAAACTGTAATTTTCCGGGCTGAGCATTTCGGGTGTACGTCGGGCGTTGTATTTTGTGTATAAAGATAAAATCTCTGCTATGTCCCTGGTATACAATCCTCCGAACTGGAGTTTTGCCCATTGGATGTAATAATCCGGCAGGTCATCGGCACGGATAGCATCCGTATCAAATGCAAAATCCAGGAAGAAGCTTATGGGTAATTCCATTGGTTTAATATCTCCTACATTTACAAGCCAGATATCACGGACTCCCCATTCATAAGCCAGGTTCATCTGTTCCCACACCTTTTCAATCTGCCGTACATTCAGCCATCTGTATGAGACCGGACCACCGACAAAGTCAAAATGGTAATAAATACCAAATCCTCCTTTTTTGCCAAGATCTTCTTTTTTGGGAAGAATGCGTATATTCCCCCAGTTATCGTCACAAAATAATATGGTGATGTCATCATCTACCCGCATTCCCTTGTCATAATAGTCCTGCACTTCTTTGTAGATGGCCCATACCTGTGGTGTTTTTTCAGCAGGCTTGCCTGTTACTTCTTCTATGATCTTACGTTGATCAGATATAATATTTTGCAACAGATCGACAGCCGTTTCTTCCGACATTGCTTCATCTCCGTCACCCCGCATACCCATGGTGACAACACCTTCATTATCTCCGAAACGTTCCATGCCGGTTCGCCAGAATTCCTGTAGTTGCTTGCTGTTTGTTTTATAATTCCATTCTTTTCCACCAAACCGGCCCCAGTCTTCATGTGAACGCATCATTGGTTCATGATGACTTGTAGAAACAACGATACCATATGCATCTGCTGCACGGAGGTTTTCAGGGTCATCATCAAAAAAGGATGTGGGAGGCCACATTGCCGGCCACAGAAAATTGCCTTTATTTCGTAAGATCAGTTCAAATACGTTCTCATAAAATTTATGATTGAATCCTCCGAATTTTTCCTGTGCCCAGTTATAAAGGGCAGGCGCTTCGTCGTTGATAAAAATACCCCGGTATTTGACTGTAGGGGATTTTGAAACATACCGGACATTTTCAAGGAAAAGCTGGTCATGCTTCATAGCCGGTACATCTGCCCACCAGTGCAAGGGAGAAACACCTATTTCTTTTGATATGCTGAATACCCCGTAAGCCGCTCCTCTGCGATCGCTGCCGAGGATGATAAGGGCATTGTCTACTCCGGAAAAGGGTTTCTTTATGGTTTGAATAATAAATCGTTCCCATTGACCCTTTAAAACATCTGCATTAAATTTTTTCGCTTTGATAAGCTGATCTATTAATGAATTATGACCAAGCGAGGCCACAATGATGATATTTTTACCAGGGGCGTCAGGGGAAGAAGTGACTTTAGGCATCCTTCCGGTTACCTTTTTTATGTCATCAGCAAGAAATCCTGCTGCTTTTTGTACCAGGGTAAAATCAGAGGTATCGTAAAGTATATCTGCGATAGCTTTTTGTCCGGCGATGGAAAAAGTGTTTTTACCATGTTCATCACGGATATTTATTTGTGCTTTGGTTAGTGCAGGCAACAGGCAAAGAAAAACTAAAAGTGTTCTCATATGGAAAGAGTAAAATGATTTGTATGATGTACTTTCTGAAAAACAGAAAAAGAATCTTTAATTCTGTTCTCAGTTCTGCTAAGTTAAGCAATCGGTTGCATAATTAAAACTATTAATACACTAAGTGCAAGTTTATTAGTAATATTGAATTTTTTGCAAAAAAAAACAAAGAAAATAAGCGATCCTCTTAACATTTTGCACACAAGCCAGATAATTCAATATTTTTTTTATATCAATAATCTTTAATATTTTCGCGATGTAAACAATAAGAACCTGAATATGAAAAAGTATTTGAAAATCCTTTTATTACTTGATTGTATACATTATTCCTTCTCACAAAAATAGATTATCTCATCTTTTGGCAGGGCATATCGTTTTACTGCTTCTTCGCCAAGAGTTTTAACAAAATCATCTTCTGTGACTTTAAATCCGGCTTTTTCAAGTCTTTTTCCATAGTCACGACCATATTTGCGCTGGTGATCATCCTGTCCGAATGCCAGCTCACGTTCACGGCCATCTGTTATTGAGGGATCCTCATAGGTTGTTTCAAGGTCGTTGTACACAGGTGATTGCATGATTGCCCATCCGCCTTTTTTCAGAACTCTGAATATCTCCGACATCGCCTGAATATCATCGTCAACATGTTCCATTACATGATTGCAAAAAACCACATCAAAACTGTTTTCATCAAAAGGGATCTCCTGAACATCCATTTTTACACTTGCCAGTGGTGATTCCAGATCTGCAGTGATGTAATTCAGGTTGGACATTTTTTCAAACCGTTCCATAAAACAAAGCTCAGGTGCTATATGTAAAACCTTTAACCTTTCAGAAAAGAAATTCGTTTTTTGCTGCAGAAACAGCCACAGCAACCGGTGGCGTTCCAGAGACAACGAACTCGGACAAAGTGCGTTTGACCTCGGGTTCAAACGTCCGTATGGAAGGAACTTTCTGTATTTTCTCCCGTCAATTGGACACTCCACCTTATTTCCTGCATAGAAAATGGCTACAATCCTCAATATAAAATGACTTACATATTGCAGATATTTTCGGGGAACCCTTCTTAAAAAAAAGCTTATAACAGACTTCATTTTCCAAAAGTATTATTTTCAAATTAAAAATATATGATCGGGATGCTACAAATTATGGTGATACCTGTAAAACGCATGTGCAAAAATTCGTAAAAAGTTATTTTTTATAGAATAAAATGTGTTATGGTATTGTTTATTTTTTTAGTTTGCAATACTAAGCTTTTTAACATCTAAATAAAACCAGAAGAAAAAGTATTACATTGTGGATCACCAGACACATATTCAGCAATCAAAAAATGAACACAGATGACGAATATTTCACGTTTTCAGCCGTTATGATTTGCAGTGATATAATTATTGCAAGGTGGTTTGCAGTGGCTTTTCTTTATAATGTTTATTATCAGTATTTTTCTAAAACGCACTATACACAAATGTCAAAGTTATGAATACTACACCTAAATTTGATCGTTCACCGCTGGGTTCAACAAAATCAAAGATGGATATTCCGGACTGGAATACGGTGATGGATCTGTATGAAAGCGGTAAGGATGCGGATGTTCTTACGGCTATTTTGAGGTATGTAAATCCTGAAATATCCACAAAATTCGGAAATAAAGAAGGCAACTACTGGGAAATCCCGCACGGATCTGTCATAGTTAAAATTAAGCAAACAGATGATGAAATAATTGTTGAAGCACCCTTTCTGGATATATCCAACAGCATCAGACTGCCTCTGATGCGTCAGGTTGCCAGCCTGAATTTTCATCCGTTGACATTAACGAAAATTGTGCTTGATGATCAGGATCAATTGAAGTTTGTCTACAGAGGACCTCTGGAATTGTGCGACCCATACAAATTGTATTACATATTCAGAGAAATTTGTATCAATGCCGACAGGTATGACGATGAATTTATAAGCAAATTTAAAGCTGAATGGCTGATCATCCCGAGGGTAGAAAAGTTTTCAGATGATGAGCTGGAGACTGTCTGGAATGTCGTTCAGTCCTATATTGATCAAGCTTACCAGTATATCGAATACCTGGAAAACAAAAGGCTGACGGATTATCTGTATGATATTTTCAAAAGCACCTTCTCAAAGATCGACTATTATATTGCTCCTCAGGGGTTCCTGCGTTCTGAAATGGAGAACAGTATTTCGGACCTTGACGGCAAAGATCCATATAACGAACGCGTATACCGTGCCAAGGAATTTCTTAACAAACTTAAAAATTATGATAAGGAAAAATTCCTTGAAAACATTTATAAAGCCGATGAATTTATTTCGGTAAAATACGCTTCTACTGTTGAAGATATACGGAAAAACATGAGTAATACCCATAAAACAGCGCTCGACGAAATAGGAAGTCGTAGCTACATGGGGGCATTTTTTACCATGTATTGTGGCATTTTCCGGATCTTTTATTATAACAATATTGATGATGAATTATCGGAACTTTTAACTTCTGCCCTTGAAAAATCAGCAAACAAACCCTGGGAAGAAGGTGCCCAGATTCTTAAAGAAGCTTTCGACACGATGATGGATGAAAGCAAGTATGTCGATTTTATTAATTCACTTCAAACGATTAACTAGACTTATGGATCAATTTCAAAATATATCGCCAATTGTATGTAAAGTCATTACTTCTGCAGGAAGCGGAACGGGTTTTTATCTTAAATCCAATGATGTATGGGTAACAAATTATCATGTAGTTGCAGGGAATAGTGAAGTTACCATCGAAAACCAGGCCCTCGACAGATTTCTTGCAAATGTGGTTTTTGCAGACCCTGAAGACGACATTGCATTTTTAAAATCAGAGTATAGGGTTAACGAACTTCCGGATATTCCTCCGATGCAGATAGACAGAGATGTGAACGTAAATGAGCATTTGTTTGTGCTGGGATATCCGTATGGAATGCCGTTTTCTGTAACAGAAGGAATTGTTTCTTCTCCAAACCAGCTGATGGATGGTAAAAGATATATCCAGACCGATGCTGCCGTAAATCCGGGAAACAGTGGAGGGCCAATGGTTACTGCCGAAGGTTGTCTTGTGGGCATCACCACCTCCAAATTTCAGGATGCTGATAACATGGGTTTTGCCATTCCTGCCAATATCATGGAAGATCAACTTAAGTTTCTGGAGCAAAATCCTGAAAATAAATATGCTGTAAAATGTCCTTCCTGTGATTCACTGCTTCTGGAACGAGTAGAATGGTGCAGCAATTGTGGTGCGGAGATCGATAAACGATATTTTGACAAAGCACCTTTGTCAGAATTTGCCACCTTTGTGGAAGAAGCCATACATAGTCTTGGTATAAATCCGATCCTGGCAAGAGCAGGCTATGAATACTGGAACTTTCACCAGGGAAGCTCTCAGATACGGATATTTATTTACAGCAATAACTATATGTATGCTACTTCGCCGTTAAACAATCTTCCTAAAGCAAACCTGAATGAATTGTATGAATATCTGCTTAAAGACAATGTTGGACCCTATAAGCTCGGCGTTTCAAATAATCAGATCTTTATTGCTTACAGAGTTCATCTTTCAGATCTTAAATCAACGTTTAAAGATGAAATACGGCATAATCTAACCAATCTGGCACTTAAGGCAGATGAGCTCGATGACTTCTTTGTCAACGAATTCGGATGTGAGATGACGCCATTTTCAAAGGTTTAAACCAACAAAATATACATTATTTAAAAGCTATTAAAGGAAGTTGCATTCGGTAACTTCCTTTTTTTTATGTACCGGATAGGGGTAATTCATTTCTGAGTTGTCAGGTAATCAAAGAATCAATACCAAAACTCAGATAAAATGAAATTATCAGTTATAAAAACAGCTTCAATATGGATGGCCATCATCACCATCCCTTTAATATACTCCTGTTATTGTGAAGATCTCGGAGAGGTGACAACGGAAGAGCGCTCCCTTTCCGAATTCAGTAAAATAGACGTGTCATCTGTTGCAAATCTTTATCTCCATAAAGCAGATGAGTACAGGGTTTTTATTACTACTCACATCAATCTTCTCGACGACCTTAAAACCAATGTTCGGAATGGAGAACTGAAAGTCGATCTTAAAAACAATCACGGAAAGATAAAAACGCTGAACATTGATGTTTATGCTCCAACCTATGAACGGATCAGAATGGACGGTGTCGGAGAAATCGCGGCATTCGAAACCATCTCTACACCCCGTTTTGACCTGATACATAATGGTGTCGGCAATACACGTATAGAAGACCTTCAGGCTGACCTGATAAATATCCATGTAAACGGCGTCGGGGATATCGAGATGGGAGGCAATGTGGAAGATCTGAAGGCGGATCTTGACGGAGACGGAAATCTCAGGTTGTTTGATCTTGAAGCACGAAACGCTGAATTTGTCATAAACGGTGTTGCAGATATCGAAACATATGTCACCGATAATCTGAAGGTCGAACTGAACGGCACAGGTGATCTGTACTACATAGGTGACCCTAAACTCGACCTTCATAAAAATGGTGTAGGCAAAATCAGAAAATTAGATTAGTTAGTTAGGTATATATTAAATTGAGTTAAAGTGAAACTTTCTCAAGAGGGTGTGGATTGTATCTGCACCCTAATTTCCAATCATACTCCGGATCCATTTCAACACAGCATAAAAACCAGATGCTGCAAAATGGAGCCATGCCCTTTTCAATATTCTCAACCAGTACATCATGTTTCAGAGCCATGTTTTTGTTTAGCCGGCATTCGAAAGTCTGCACAAACCAATAGCAGAGCTCTGGAAATCGTTTAAATAATCAATTTGAATTGTGTCTTAAATAGTTTTTGTGTTATCTTACATTTAAGAATTGAAAAGTAAGAAATAAACGAGCATCACAAGATATTTATTAAGTAAATATTCAGCCTCATCTACTTAAAACCGGAAGGTGACTTCCGGTTTTTTTTAATATATTAATTGACAGAATACGTTTCTGTATTTTTGACGAACTGCCAGCGTGATTATGCACTGTTTTCATGTTTTGACCAAAACAGAACGAATTTGGTGAATGCGATATATCTCTATGTTAAAACAATATTCCTGATTTTTATAAATTTTCAGGTCCTTTTAATTATTTTTAAACCAATTAATTCTGAACTAAATATTTTTTACCAATGCTTGAGATCAACAAAAAATCCGACATCATTATTCCTTTTGAAAAAATCGGGGAAGACGGCTGGGAAATCAAAACCCGTGAAATAATCGAGTCCATTGCAGAGAATTTTGATGATGACCTTAAAGATCCCTTATCCAACGAAGAAATTGAAGCCCTGGAATCAAAGCTGGGAACGACACTTCCGGAAGGGTTGAAACGTTTTTATCAGACCTTCGGTGTTGCCGATATCGGAGAAGAATTGTTAGGCCCTGACGAAATCGGATGGGTGAAAGAGGTATTCGGGGAAAACGCTGAATACGGACCGGATTTTTCAGATCAGGACAAGGAATACCTGCCGTATCTGATCACCTTCAGCAACTATCTGGGCAACGGGAACCTATTCTGTTTTCACAAAGAAACAAAAGAAATTTACTACTTCGACCATGAATCCAGACCCTATATCTCCAGATTGTTCAGCTCCGTTGACGATTATCTGAGGGGGTGCCTGATCTTTGCACAGGTCGATTTCAGCGATGAGGATATTGAAGGATGGCTTGAAGAAATTGTTTTGGATTATGTAGGAAATGATGTTGTGCGAAAGTGGAGATATTAGGTCATTTTTATTTGTAATTACTATTTTATGACCCTCAATATGGCACAAACTGAATTTGATATCATACGGTTTACAGCAGACAGCAAGCAGTTCTATCCGTCCTCCATGAAAAGAGAAAACTGGATGCCTGCTTCCTATGTTAAACATACAAAAATTGATATTCCATTAGGAAAATCACGGTATGGCGGACCGGTTATCGATATGCCAAAAGGTATGGTTCCTCCTAAAAATACCCGGTTTGCCTGCCAGCTGGATCTGTCGGAATTTGCTCCATTCGACAAAACCGGTCTTTTACCAAAAACCGGTCAGCTCCTGTTTTTTGCCGACATCCTGCACGACAACGGAAAAGTGATCTATGCAGATGTAGCGAATACGAACCTGAACAGAATTGTTATCGAACACGAAGACAATTTCTTCTCAGGAGTGCTGATAGACAAAATTTTCGCGGAGACCGAATCGTTTGAAGAACGGTTTTATGAACCTGATGAAGACGAAAAGGAATATGCCAACGAAGACGGAAAAGTATGGGATTATTTTGCCGGTACCGAAAAATCAAAAATATTCGGGATATACACAAATTGTCAGTACGGACCGGAAGAGATTGAGGAAATTATGCAATCCGGCAAGCTTTTACTGCTCCAGATAGGTGAAAACGGATTTAATGACGAAGGGGTGTTTAGTGTATTGATTGATAAAAAAAACCTGGAAAATAAAATTTTTGATGATTTTGAATTTTCATGGGGACAGTCATAATATCTTCTGATTAACAAAAATATTCAAAATCATGAACAATCTTGCTCCAAAAGGAGATAAAAGGGTGAATGATATTCTTGCTCTTGGATCGGACAGTAAAAACGGAGAATTGCTGATGTCCCTGATTAGTACTGAAAAAGGAAAATGCAAACAGGCTGTCCTGAAAGCTCTTGCCCAATTTGATTATGCTCCGGCAATACCTGTCTGGCAAAAAGTGTTTAAAAGTAAAAGCAAAGGGGAAAAGATCTTTATGGAATCAACCACTGATTCAATATCTGATATAATTGCCTCAGATCTTTACACTTTTTTATCAAAATTGGTAGAACAACCCGAAGGATATGTGCTCACCCAACAAGAATTATCCAATCTTAATATCTATATCTCCCTTATGCTAGGAAAAGCCAGTAACAAAATGCTGGACATATATTCCCTGGCAGCACAAAATGCAGACAAACTGAGCACCTTCAATTTCAATCAGGATAACAAAGGATTATTTATAAACAGCTATCTGCGTTTTTTTGAGCCGAAACCAGAAGATATTAAAAAGATATTTCCTGCAATACTATCCATGTCTGTGCTTAAAACGATGGATGAAAGGCTGATAAAACTGGCTGATGAGCTTTATTTAACCTATAAATCCAACTGGATATCACCGGTTTTCATGATCGAACTGTTAACCAGTCCTGCTAAAAGCGTCTTTGAACGGTTTTCCGGTTTTCTTTCAGGAGAATCAGCATATTACCTGTATGATGTTTTGGGGTCATTGTATTATAATTCAGAAACACAACGACATACAGCCTTATTATTCTGGGGACAAGTTATCTATGGGGAATAGATACACGTATATCTTTCAAAAGGCCCCTTCATGAAAACCTGGATGAAAGATGGTTTATGCTTTTGTCGGATGTCTCAGGAGATGCAAAAGTATCCTTACAGGCGTACAACCGGGGAGGAGTATTGTATGATGCCTACGATGAAATGCTTGTGGAAATTATTCCTCCTCTTAAGGATAAAACTATTGAACATAAAATCCGGCACTATTTTGTTGAAAGAGAGAAGAAATATGACGGCTCTACAGAATTATACCTTTTCGCTTACAACATCCTGGGCATTGAACCTGATGAGCAGGTTTATGTGAAATATATGGAATGCAAAACGAATGCTGTTTCATTATCATCCCTGAAATCCGTATTAAACCGCCTGTCCAATTGGACAACACAAAGAAAAATCGATTTTATCAGTTCTTACGCCAAAAACCTTGGATCAAAAGAAGAAATAGAGAAATGTATTGAAGATTTGAAAAAGTAAATGTATTCTTATAGAGACATTTATAAACTTTTTACGCATGGATATCGAGAAAATAAAAAACTACAATCAAAAACTCCTCGCGGTTCTTGGTAGTATTGTGGTGATAATGGCCCTTGTTGGGCTAATCATGATGATCATAGCAG
>JBNKDZ010000429.1:0-11222 GCA_050288525.1 Cyclobacteriaceae bacterium | reverse complement strand
GCACAATAATTAGGCTTTTTATTTCCTCATAGAAAAAACTTAAATTGTTATGGATAACATATATTTTCTAACGAAATTGATTTATGTTTGGAAAGGTATCCATGAAAGATTTGGATGTGAATGGGATGCCGGACTTGTTATGAATTGAATGAATTACTAAGGTAGATAATGTTATGAATAATATCCTTTGCCCGATTGATTTCTCATCTATTTCTCTGAATGCGCTTGAATTTGCTATGAACATTGGCAAGAAACATCATAGTACCATTACCTTACTTAATGTATTTACCCCCAAAGATTTTAATGAGATCCTTGAAACAGATACCGTTCAGGATAAATATGATGAACTCCTTCAATTAGCTGAAGACAAACTTCAGGCTATATCAGAAGAGCTAAAAAAGAAAAAGGGATTATCAGAATGTGTGTACAAGTTGAAATCTTGCAAATTTATTGACGGTCTTAAACAATGTGTGGATGAAGAAAAGACCGACCTTATCGTTGTTGGGACAAAAGGGCATACGAACACGAAAGCAAAATATGTAGGAAGTAATGCATCAAAAATTATTGAATACATACGAAAACCGGTGTTGTGTGTGCCTGAAGGACATCACTATCATGGTATTAAAAGGATTGTGTATGCAACAGATTACCAGGAAGAAGATAAAGTTGCTATTCAATGGCTCATTGCTATGGCAGATGTTTTGAAAGCGCATGTAGAGATCCTCCACGTATCACATCATGACAATCAGATCGACAAAGTTGTGTACAATGAGTATAAAGAAGAAATGAAAAATTTTATTCAGTATGAAAATATTTCTTTTGACAGACTGGTGTTCAGAAATGTTTCTGAAGGTATCGATAATTATATGAAAAGTTCTTCCGGAGATCTGCTGGTGCTTCTTGATAAGAAAAAAAGTTTTTTGCAAAGTATAATCGGACAAGGTCTGATTAAAAACATCCACCATTTTTCAGAGTATCCGCTGTTAGTGATCAAATTATAGGTTCGGACAAAAAGAATATATTTTAAAATGAAATGATAAAAACGAACTTTCGTTATCAAATAGATTGTATTTTTGAATAATAAAATTACCCATCAAGAAAAAATGAAAGAGATGACAGCTACACGATTCTTTTTTTTATTTGTCGCACTTGGTTTTTCATTTCTGTCTTTTGGTCAGCAAGTAGATCAGCAGAATCCCGGACAAATAACAAAAGCACTGAATACCCGTTTTGACGAGCAAAATATTGTCTTGGGAAGCGATGGTATGACCATATATTTTACCCGTTCAAACGATAGTTCCAATGTTGGAGGCCCCCGGGATAAAGGAGATATCTGGTTTTCCTCACTGGGAGAAGATGGTCACTGGCAACGGCCAAAAAATCTTGGACGACCTGTTAACAATGAATTACGGAATGCAATTATCGGATTTTCTCCGGATGGTAAAATCATGTTTCTCAACAATGAAAAAGGGAATCAGGGAGGGATCATCACCAACGATGGTATTGCCATTTCATTAAAACAAGGTGATGGATGGTCTGAACCAAAAAAGATCGATGTGGACTATTTTCTGAATAAATCAAAACATCAGAGTGGCAGCATATCCGTTGACGGCAATATCCTGTTGCTCTCCATGCAATCTTTTGGCTCCAGAGGCGAAGAAGACATCTATGTGTGTTTTTATGAAAACGGAAAATGGTCCCAGCCAAAGAACCTGGGCTCAGGCATCAATACACCTCAGCAGGAAATGACGCCTTTTCTTGCCAGGGACAATAAAACGTTGTATTTCTCATCAAACGGTTACGGCGGAAAAGGAGGCAGAGATATTTTTGTGGCAAAACGGCTTGACGATACCTGGCGTAGCTGGAGCAAACCAAGAAATTTGGGGCCTGAGGTAAACTCTCAGGGAGTAGAACTCGGGTATATGATTGATTATAGAAATGAAATCGCCTATTTCTCAACAACACAGGATAGCGATGGCTATGGAGATATTCGTGCAGTAAAAGCGGAACCTGATATGCCTGATGATACGCTTAAAGAGGCATCATACGAAGATATGACCGCCAAAATCACCGAAGAACCCGTTATTGAAGTCGTGGAAGAAGCTGTGATTGAAGAACCGAAGGCAGAACCTCAGATCGTTTTTTCAGGAAAAGTGCTCAATGAGAAAAACGGCAGACCTGTGACCGCAGCCATTAAAATACTTGATGCGGAAAAAGAAATCATGACTAATACCGATAAGGATTCAGGTGCGTTTGAAGCGACCTTTGCCAAGGGTACAGAAGGTGTTCTGGTAAATATCAAAGCACCGGGATTTATGGGAATACGGGAAGAAGTAGAGTTTGGAGATCAGGATAATGTTGTGAAAGATTTTAACCTCATACCTCTCGAAGTAGGAGCTACCATACGACTGAATAAAGTATATTTTGAACGGGGAACTTCCAAACTTATTGAAAGTTCCTACACCGAACTAGACAGGGTAGTGGAAATGCTGACTGAAAATCCCGAAATACAGATCGAACTGGCCGGGCATACTGATAATCAAGGGGATGCGCGCCTGAATATAAAGCTGTCTCAGGAACGTGTTGATGTTGTTCAGGAATATCTCCTGAACCGCGGCATTGACAAGAAACGTGTAAAGGGCAAAGGTTACGGAGGGTCAAAACCGGTTGCCAGCAATGCATCGGAAGAGACAAGGAGATTGAACCGAAGGGTGGAAATTATGATCGTTAAAAATTAAAACATATGGCTTGCAGACCTGTTCATAATAAAAATATTCATGGTTTATTATGAACAGGTCAAAACGTATATTTCTGATCTTCGGGGCAGTTTTTTTTCTGATATTGATACTATTAAGCATTGATATTGCACGAAAAACGACCTTTCCGGGCTCTAAGCCAATACATGAAGAAAATACCGACTCAACAAATACAGATTCATTGAAACAAGATTATAGCATTGAAAGATAAAAAGGTAAATAAAATTGATCTGGAATCGGTGGATATCGATAAAATGGCAGAAAAGGTGGCTGAAAAACCGGGTTCTTTGTCGTTCCCGCATTCTGTCGGAGGTGCTGTAATAAAACCTGAGGATAAGGGGAAAATCAAAGGCAGGGCAATGTCGGCCATGAAAGAACAAACCGAAATGCAACTGCATCAGCTTTATGAACAAATGCATACCCTGGCATTACAGGCCAAAGCAATAAAGAAGAGGGTTGAGATTTCGGAACGGATCTATTTGTCAAAGATGAATTTTGAACCCATAATAGGACATATATATTATTTGTACGAACAGAAAGACGGCCAGGATCTTTTGTCTATGATAGCCCCCGAAGAATGGGGAAAGGATATGCCCTACAAATCTTACCTTTCAACCGTACGACTGTTGGCAGATCATACCTGGGAAGTTTTGAAAAAATAGATCTGATAATTCGTTCCTTGTTTATACAAAATATACCTCACCAATAATCTAAAAAATAATAAATTGTCATTTTTATTCAGATTCGTCAATAGGGTAAAAATGGTAAGCCCTCAGCTAATAGGCATAAAATCAGAAAATTATTTAACGGTATTAACGTATAAAATAATTTATATTTTTTGTTGTTTTATTTAAAATTGTCTCGAAATATCAAAACTTTCCTATGGTGAAATTGTTAGTAGTATAAAAAATTACCATTTTTTTTATCATAGACAAACAACAGGTTTTTCAAAGAGGAATGGACTCAAGATGGATAAAAAGCCAGCAATTAACTTTACAAACAAAGTGGTGTTTCCGGGGAATTAAATTGTATACTATTAACCTTATGGATTGCTATGGAAAATAAAGTAATAACGAAAAGTAATTTTATCGATTTTAAAATAGGGAAGGAGATATTCGCTGTAAATGTGCGTAATGTTCTTGAAATCACAAGACCACAGCGGATTACCAGAGTGCCGAAAGCCTCCGATTATATTCTCGGCATATTTAATTTCAGAGGATCTATCGTTCCTGTAATCGATATGTTTAAGCGGTTCAACATTGAAAATGAAGATACTTCCAAAAATATGGTGATCGTTGTTGATATTGAACATGAAGGCGACCATGTTACGGTAGGAATGTATGTTGATGAGGTAACAGATATTATCGAAATAAGTGATGGTGATATCCGTCCGATACCGGATGTCGGGATAAAATATAATTCTGAATTTATCATGGGAATGGTCGAAAAAGGAGATGATCTGGTTATTTTGATTAATCCGGACAGAGTTATGGATGGTGAAGAACTGGTAGAACTCGAAGAACTTACCGAAGAACCTGAAAAAGCTGAAAAATCAGAGAAATCTGAGAAATAAACATAAAAAGCATGCAAAACCAGGCATGAACGTCAGGGTTTTGCATGCTTAATCACTATTTATACCTTTAAATTTGCCAGCATCGTTTCAGTTACATTTCGTATCTGATCGCTGATAGTATTATTTTTTTGCAGAAAACTTGATTCCGGAATCTTGTGGTTCATATACATCGAAATGATCCCATGTAGATAGGACCATAACATCAGAGTGGTGGTTTCAGGATTGGATTTCTTCAGATCATCATTAAAAATACACTGTCGGACCGCATCCCTCAAAAACTGATAAAATTTGGATTCGATTGGTTCATCCGGTGGATTTGAAGAATTGCTGACTTTTTCAGAGCACATATCCGAAAACATGATCTGGTAAAGTCCTTCGTTTGACAAGGCAAAATCAATGTATGAATTGATGATGTTCTTCAGTCTGCCAAATGGATCCTTGATGAAGTGAAATTCGTTGATCTTTTGCCAGAATAAATCGAAAGCATAGCTCCTGACATGACTTAAGATCTCGTTTTTGTCCTTAAAATACAGATATATAGTTGCCGGACTGTATTCTATTTCGGCGGCTATCTTTCTCATCGAAGTGTTTTCAAACCCTTCAATAAGAAACATATGAATGGCAGTATCGATGATCTGCTGTTTCAGTATCTGCTTTTCACGTTCTTTACGTTCTGTAATTCCCATGGTACAGGTGGTTTAAGATATTGTAGATGAATTGTCGTTCTTAACATAAATGTCCATTTGCAACGGACTGTCGTCTTCCTTGTTCTGGATCGGCTTGATCGCAATAATGTTCGAGTTGTTGTAAATTTTCATAAACTCATTGCGACTGATCCGGATCCGGCTCTTCCCTTTACGGGATCTGTAATATTGCATCCTGCCTGAAACATTGGTGACAGCACTGAATTTTATATCATAATCGAAGTCTACAGGCGATGGAATAAATGACATCATAGGTTATAAAATGTTTGTCTATCGGTATTCTTTTCGAAATTCTTCAAACAGCATTTTTTCCTGACGGCTGTTGTATTCATTAAACATCAGCCGGGCTTTGTCAGGCACATAGCCAAACTCCCGTTCAAAATGCTGGATGATCCTGTGTAACTCAAGTATACACCTTCTCGTTTCTGCCAGTTTTTTACATGCTCTTGGATCAATGATCCGCTCTTTTGCCATGCGCCTGAATTCCTTGTCAAGCTGCCTGTGTGATTGCGGGCTTTTCATCTATGTGCAATTAGTAGTTGATTATGCGTGTAAAATTGCACATAAAACTATGTAAATAAATTTTAAAAGCAAATAAAAATGTGCATAAATGCACAAATAATGGCAGGAACAAGAATCAAGGGTTTAAGAAAACGAAAGATATATGACCCCATCCGGGGTCGTTTTAAATATATTTGATGGTATCTATAAATATGAAATCCCTCCGGGATTTTACATTATATTGGATATAAATTGCCTTAATAAAAAAACACGATATTTTCTATTTGTTTCATATGACTTCGGAGAAGTCACATATTTATAGAGGATAATAGAAACAATGGTCCGACCCCGGCAGGGGTCAAATATGAGAGCTCGGACATTTTCAAAATCATGAAATATCCTATTGTGGGTTAAATCCGGACTTAATACTGTTTAGACAAGGCCAGGTTTTTATCTGCCGATGACGGCTTTTTCCCTTAGGTTGACGGCTATGGTGTCCGCACTAACCACCACTTCGTACTACCCATCAACAGTTTATCGACACTTCAAAAGAATATACGCCTGTCACTTCAAGGCTAAGCATAGGGCAGGCGCTATGTGAATTCTGGTAAGCATCAAAGTTATAGTACGGACACAATGCAACTTATATATTCCCTGATAATGTGATGGTGTAATTTTACACTTAGGGATCAGCTACCCGTTTAATAAAAACCAGATCACATAGATCAAAACACCTGTAAGTATAAGGATCAGTAAGATCTGCAATAAGGCAGACCGGAAATTGGAGGCTTTTAATTCTTCTCTCAATATGTTGAGTTCGTCAGGATTGGCTTTTTTATACAGCTTTTCTTGTCCTTTTTTGATTTTGACGGATGTCTCTTTTCGAAGATCATCAAGAGACTTTCTTCCTTCAGCAGTGACCTGTTTGATTCATAGGACTTCATCATACCGCTGCCGCTTCCACCTAAAAATGCCATAATAATTACGTTTAAGTAAAAAAAATCAGTTTCGCAATGTGTTTTTCGTGACCCAATACCGCCACCCGATCACCAGCTTGTCATATCCTGACAATTTTTTCAGGTTTTTGTCTTTATAGCTGGGCAATCCCCGGTTTAACAATGCCAGAATCCGGAATATATAAGTCATAAAAGCTTGAGCTATTTGTGAGATAAAAATAACGTATTTATTGGAAAAACCTGCAGGAAAGGTGAGAAATGTAGGGGAGCGCAAAGCGCAGAGGGCGAAGGGCAAAGTGATCATCCTTGTTCCTCTTCGCTGTCAGTAGTTTAGCTTTGCGCAACTACTGACCACAAATGTGCAACAGGAACTGCGTTCCGTTAACATTTGAACAAAATACCTTATCCCCATCATGTCACCTGTCCTTGTTCCTTATCTTTACCGACAAAAACATACCCTTTACCGATTGACTGTTTTATATAATTAGTATAGAAAATATTTTTGTCAGGTATTAAATATATTAAATATGGCACGAAGAGAAAAAAGAAACATAATCGGTTTGATTTTTGTAATTATAGGGATCTTGTTGATTCTTGATAATGTGACCTTTTTGCCAAACATCATCCCGCATTGGGTATGGACATGGCAATTCCTGATCATTGGTATTGGCGTATTTATGCTGTTGTCCGGGAAAAAAGGCCCTGCATATGTTATGATACTGGTAGGATCGTTATTTCTGTTCCCGAGGGTTTTTCACGGGATATGGGACTCTTTCCAGGTGTTATTTCACAACACATCCAATTTATTCTGGTATCTGATCATTATAGGGGTAGGTTTATTCCTGTTATTTAAAGGTAGAAGACGCCATGATGACTATACCGATTTCAGAAATACGTTTTCGGACGATCCGTTGGATGACAGAGGCGGAGAACCGGATAATATAAAAGACGAAACGAATCAGGATACTTATGATCAAAACACCATTGACGATGTGTCGGTGTTCGGAGGTAATAAAAAACTGGTAATCTCCAAAAACTTTAAAGGAGGAGAGATTCTTACGATGTTCGGAGAATCGGTCATTGACCTCACTCAGGCCAGCATGGCACCCGGGACCAATGTGATTGAAGTGTTTGCCATGTTCGGCGGCTGGAAACTGATCGTTCCTCCAAACTGGCTGATACGAAGCGAAGCAACCGTAATATTCGGAGGCATTAATGATAAACGGACCATTCATGCGAATGTAGTTAAAGACAACACCAGACAACTGGTGATTAAAGGCTTTGTAATGTTTGGAGGTGGAGAACTGCGATCCTATTAAGAAGTATGAGTCATCCGTTCGCCGACCGGTCCAGCTATTTGTTGTTATATGCCGCTTTTTGGCTGCTTATAACAATATTGCATAGCTTTGCTTTGTATGAAATATACGAGACAGATATTCCCTATGCTGCTATTGACGGAATCGTAACCTGTTACTCGTTTGCTATACTCGGATTGGGTTTGTGGTATGCGGTACGGTTTAGTCAGATGGAGTCAAATAGTGTAAACGTATTGGTAATAAATCATCTGGCATCTGTTTCAATAACACTCGTAATCTGGTTGATATCTGTAAAATACTTGCTGAGGGTAATTTCCTATACCTCGGAGATATCCGAAGAGATTTTTAACAATACACTTATCTGGAGAATTATAGCAGGGGTTATTTTTTATTCCATTATCGTACTGATCTATTATCTGATTATCTATTACAGGAATTTTCTCGAAAAAACCGTCAGGGAGGCAGAATTAAAAGCAAATATTAAAAACACCGAACTGGACACCCTGAAATCGCAGATAAATCCCCATTTCCTGTTTAACAGCCTTAATTCAATAAATGCACTGACCCTGGATGAACCTGAAAAAGCCAGGGATATGATCGTGAAGCTTTCGGAATTTCTGAGGTTTTCGGTTTCTGAACAGGTTTCTGGTGAGACAACATTTAAAAATGAGCTGGACAACATCATAAAATACCTTGATATCGAAAAGATCCGTTTTGAAGAGCGTCTCGCTATACGTGCGGATATCTCAAAGAGCTGTGATAAGGCAGTTGTGCCGCCGCTGATCCTTCAACCAATCATTGAAAACGCTGTGAAGTACAGTCTTTCTGAAGATGTGGAAAGGGCTGAAATACATATTATTGCGGATTGTTTTCATGGATTCTTAAAGGTGCAGGTGGAAAACAATTATGACAAGGAAGCAGTAAAAAATAACAAAGGATCGGGGATAGGTTTGGAAAATATACGGCAAAGAATGAAATTGACCTATGGGAGAGATGATTTGATGGTTACAGGATATCAAAATGGTATTTTCAGGGTGAGTCTGATGTTCCCGCAAGAATAAAGGTTATGAGAGTATTGATCATTGACGACGAGGCGCTGGCCCGTAAAATTATTAAAGATTATCTTAAGGATCTGGAGGATGTTGAAATCGTTGGTGAATGTCAGGATGGTTTTGAAGGGATCAAAGCCATAGCAGAGTTAAAACCGGATGTTATATTCCTCGATGTGCAGATGCCTAAACTCAACGGCTTTGAAATGCTGGAACTGCTGGATGAACTGCCTTCCATCATTTTTACTACAGCTTTTGATAAATATGCAGTAAAAGCTTTCGAAAATAATGCCGCAGACTACCTTATGAAACCTTTTTCCAAAGAAAGGTTGCTGGATGCGTTGGAAAAAGTAAAACAAAATGATAAGGATAATCGGGCAGCTCTGAAAGGACTGTCACCGATTGATACAAATGATCTGATTGACCGCATAGCCGTTAAGACCGGAACGAAGATCCGGATTATCTACACAGACGAAATACAGTATCTGGAGTCTCAGGACGATTATGTGATGCTATACACCCCCTCGGGAAAACATCTTAAGCAAAAAACTATGAAGTATTTTGAAAATCATTTACCTCCTGATGCGTTTGTACGGATCCACAGGTCCTATATGGTTAAAATAGATTTTATCGACCAAATTGAGTTGTATGAAAAAGATGCTTACATCATCCGGCTTAAAAACAATCAGATATTGCCGGTTAGTAAAAAAGGCTATACACGCCTGAGGGAAGTTTTGAATTTTTGAGTTATAAAAAGTTAAAAGTGAAAAGTGAAAAGTTAAAAGTGAAAAGTTAAAAGTGAAAAGTGGAAAGTTAAAAGTGGAAAGTGAACTGACATTTTACACTTTGCTAATTTTCCTTGCTCCTTGCTCCTTGTTCCTTGCTCCTTTTTTTTATCTGCCTTTCTTCATAAATGGTAATGATCATTCCGAGAAGCAGCAGCAGGTAAATGCTGTCTTCTACCGGAATTGTGCCGATCCGCATCCCTGAATTTTCAGCATTGTTATACCATACCACCTGATCTTTTATGAAAGAGCCCGTCAGGATACCATTGACCAGTAGGAAAGGGATAAGGTTAATGGCATATCCAATGTAAAATCTGCCCATATAAGCGCCTTTTAAATAAAAAAGCTGGATCAGCAGAAATACGGATGTGGCAATAAAGGTAAACGAGGTATATATTTTATCAATGTTTAAAATGCCTGTAATGAGTAGAACGATAATTAAGAATAGGGTTATACGATTTGTTGTTTTTGTAGAAAGATCTCTTTTGATGAAAAACCGGGATGCTTCGTATACAAAAACGCAGGCATATGGAATCATTATAAAAAACAACCATTCCTCTATCGGAAGACCAAGGATATTAACTCCGGTAATGTAATCATCATTAAAGCCCCATATGCCTTTATAGGTGAAAATAACGTCCCAGGTAATAAAAAATGCACCAGTAATCGCGACCCCTGCGAATAAATATTTCCATTTTTTGTAAAAGGATAACCTCCGGTCAAAACTGCTGATCAGAGGTATGGATAGGGTAAAAAGGTCCAGTATCAGGTATAATGATTTCAAGATGTTTCTCTTTTAATAGTGTTTATGAAGAGAACTCCGGGAACAGAAAAAGGTTTGCTTACAGCGTTGTATCCTCCCACAGTTCAACAGGATTGCCATCAAGATCTTTAACCCAGGCAAACTTGCCTTCCGGATAATCCACGATCCCTTTTACCTTTAAACCTTTTTGTTTCAGATGTTTAACAAACTTTTCCAGATTGTGCACCCGGTAATTGATGCAGAATACTTTATGTTTGACATCAGGCCTTTTTTTATTTAGCAATATGGACCAGACGATATACGATTTCTTACCTGTTTTGATGTCTTTATAATATAACGAGGTGTAGTAGGCGTTGTTCTCTTCAGATTGTTCATAGTCCATTCCAAAATATTCGGAGTACCATTCAGCCAGCTTTTCCGGATTGCGGGAATATATAAATGTGCCACCAATATTTGCGATAAAGGACTTTTTGGATTGATCCATAATTATGATTTTAATGTTGAACAAAACTTACTGAAAAACGACCTGAATTTTTTATTATAATTCAGATTGAATAATTAATTCTTTTGTCTGGAAAAGAATACCGAATATCGATTAAATAACCAAAGTAGATTTCATGCGCCGTGTGATCAGATCTGTAATGTTGTTTGTTCTATGTATCTTATTGTATAAGGTAATAAAATGATGTTAAAAATGTCAACTAAAAACCATATTTTCACAAAAAAAACGTTATAGTCACCCTGTTTTTATCTGAATTTTATGCTTTTTGCTGTTTTTGGTTTAAAATATTTAGTAAGTTAAGTATTGCGAATTTTTCC
>JBNKDZ010000428.1:0-8207 GCA_050288525.1 Cyclobacteriaceae bacterium | reverse complement strand
CAGCTTAATAAAAGTCGGAAACAAGTCAACACCTGTGATCGTACCGGGTGCATGTCGGGCCAACACCATCGTCTGGCCTCCTGTGCCGCATCCGATATCCGCAATCTTTGATTGCTCTGACAAATTATCGATGAAGCTCAGGGCCTTTGCTGTGATCTCCGGACTTCCGGGACCTTGTCTTTCCAGTCCTGAGAAGTAGTTGCATATTAAGTTAAGATCGAATTCGTGAATTGATTTAACGTCGTTATCCATTATGTTTAAATTTAAATAATTGATCATACACACCGAAATTGATGTGTTTGAATCTGTTTTTAGAAAATATAGTAAATTGGTCCAGCGTGAATACGCCGGAGTTAGTGTATGATCTTGATAACTCCTTTTGACAGGAAGTTATCTATTTCACCGAATCCTTTTTAAATTTAAACATCCAAAAATTTTAGAATACAAATGTTGGAATAAATTATTTAACTTCTAATTTAAATTTCATTTATTTCAAAAACCATTCCAATACCATGGTTTGTGTCTCACCATAGCCGTCAACCTTAGACAGAGCATATAATAAAATAACAAAAAAATCGTCACAAGGCCTACGGCCAAGTTCCTACCGATGACGTATTTCGTGTAAAAATAAGATATTCAGTGAGTTGTGGAATATTTTTGTTATTGAATTTTTTGTGTTTAAATACAGAGTTATGTCATTCAAATTTGTGCGTTTTGAAAAAATGTTACTCCTCTGAATGACGGCTTTTTATTGGTTTTTATACTCTTTTTCCCTTACCACTTCGTACTACCAAACCTGTGAGGACCATACAGATATATTTTTGCCAGAAACATCTTTTCCAAAGCCACGAAACTTTGGAAAAGATATACTGACTGGATAATTTCCTACCTTACTAAATGGCATTAAACCCGGATTATTTCTATGTCCCAAACAAATCCCATACAGAACCTTACCCTATGCGCGCTGTCATTTCCGTATAATCCTCATTTTCTGCGTTTCCTGCCCGATTTGTGACAAAGCCAACACATATATCCCTTTATTAAGCACCCCTGTATACTCATAAGAATTATTACCCGGATAGGTCTCAACTAACTCAGTATATACTTCAGTACCATTCATATCTACCAAACTGATTCGCACGGGATTTTCTGCTCCGGTATAATACTTTACTTTAAACCTATCTGTAAAAGGATTGGGATAGATGCTTTCCAGTTCCAGCGATGCCAATTCCTGCTCATTTTTTATCGTGATCGGGTCACTGTATTCAAATTTTCCATCATAATCTGTTTGTTTCAGCCGGTAATAAGAAATTCCACTCAGGGGTTTTTCGTCATAATATTCGTAGGTAATGGTTTCGGTACTGTTTCCGGCACCATCCAATTCGTCAATTATATCATATTCCTTTCCATCCAGACTTCTTTCGATGGTAAAATATTCATTATTAATTTCCGCATAGGTTGCCCATTCAAGCAGCACACTCCCTTCGGCTGTAAGTCTTCCACGGAAATATCCCAGTTCGATCGGCAGAACAGATCCCAGCACTCCTACAGCTGTTTCAATCCGGGATGTTGATGAGTTGAATTGAAAAGCCGTCTCTGAGCCATCTGCAGTAATCTCGCTCCAAATACTGTTTTCCGCTGAAGGCCTGGAAAGCACTATATGATTTTGATTTCCCAGTGTCCGGGCGTTTGATAACGTTTGAACTTGCGACGAATTCTTGCTGAACGTTGCACTGTACGAAATCGTTGATCCCTTTTCAATTATATAAAATCCCATATAGCCGGTATTGAATACAAAATCACTGAATGTTGTGGCCGGATCATTCGAATCATTGATTTGATCGTAATAAAACAATACTGCTTCCGGTTTACTACTCAGGTTTGAGATAAATACCGAATACCCGTTACTGTATGTATATGAATATATTCCGTCAATACCTTTTTTAAGGTATATCGACTCGTTGCTGACCGGCGCTCCTGAAACGACCCAATCGACATTGGATATTTCTCCCTTATATCTTTTGTCAAAATAATTTGTTATGGATGTACCGGTACCTTCATCCATCGGAAAATATAAACTGATATTTTTATTTTTGTCTGTAATCTTACTTGCCATATAAACCTGAATTTCATCAGCCGTCAATGCATAGTCCCAAAGAGATGCTTCATCGATAACTCCGGTAAACTTCCTGTTATTGTTTGCCGAACTTGCCCATCCGCCTAGCGTCAACAGGGATTCTTTCGCTATTTTTTTATCAATTCTACCTCTATGGGAGGTCTGACTCTCCAACACTCCATTGATATAAAGTTTTATATTGCTTCCATCATAAACCCCTGCCAGATGATACCAAACATCTTTTTGGATCCTGATATCTGATTGTGCAAAGACTCTTCCTTTCTCCGTTTCTACTGCAAACTCAAATACATTGTTATCACTGTCATGTTGCATCCAGAACACTCCGACATCACTTTTTTCGGTGGTATATGAAAAGGTATTTGCCCAATTATTACCGGTTCCGGGATCAACATCCCATTTAACCCATTCCATTACAGTAAATTTATCCGGGAATTTGCTCTTAAAGTTTCCGAATGAAACAACATCACTTTGTTCTGAAAATTTTAACGCTGACCCTGCATTTAAGGATGATACCTTATTTTGTGCTGCTGCATCATCATTCACTCCTAGGTTTGAATAAAAAAACACAACCGTAGATACTATTCCGAATACCACTAAACTTACTGCGCCTACCTTTACAAGCTTTAAACTAAGATTCTGTGTTTGTTTTTGCTTTGGCTCTAATTTCATTCTCATTGCCGACATATTAGTTGTATTATGTTTTTTAATATTTTTTCTTAATATGTTGCAATGTTTCAGCAAAATATAATTCATTTTTTACATTTATATAACACACACATGAAAATGCGATTTTTTGAATGATCTGAAATAAGAAAAGGCCATTCGGATCTTTGAAACTGAAATCGTCCAAAGGTTAACGCTTACTATTAATTCACGGATTTATGGAGAACTCAGTTTAATCGACGGTATATCCGATATAAAAATCAATCTCTGTTTTTGTGTTTTTCACAAATTCTCTATTCTGTATTTTTTCTATTAAAATATCCCATTCATTTGAACCGGATTGAGCCATGATTGTATATGTGCCCGGATTTACTTTAAAAAAATAAAATCCGGAAGTATCATTTGTGGTGTGTAGATCCAATTCATCAATCCATATATCATATTCTCCCACATAATAAACTTCCGATTCTCTGTCTTTTTTATAAATATGGCCATAAATGATAGTGGAATCATTGATGGTAGTATCTGTTACCGAAAGAATTTCTGCACTTCCTTCAATAAACTGCCGGTTCAGACAAGAAGAAAGACCTGCAATAAAAAGAATAATCCCTAAAAATCTCATATAGGATCTTGTGTTTAGTTAATTTTAGTACCAATAAAAACACAATTTATCGGATAACACAGAAAACGGTGAATTTTTATGTTGAAATCCCAGGATCGACATTTGCCATCATTTTATCAAAACGGCTTTCCAGACAAACACTCAGGTCGGTAGTTATGAATTTACCTTTATAAAACAGACTGAAGATCGTGGCAGGTGTAGGTGCCGATTGGGCCTGTTCCATGGTTTCGAGTTTATGGATTGTCAGTGGAATGTTTCTTTTTTTTGCCGTTTCTACCAATGAAGTGACCACATGGAATTCAGAATAGGGACAGCGGTTGGAGTAATAAACTGTCAGGCCGGAGGCATCAATTTTGTCCGTTTCATAAACAGAATCCTTGAATACGGGGTCTTTTGCTTCCGGATTTAGCTTTTTTACCAGAAGGCTGAAACCGGAGGGTAATTTTGCACAGGTTTCAAAACCTTGTTTCAGTAACCATTTCGTATCACTCATGAAATGGAATTTTTTCGTTCCGACAACAGTGACCAGACCGTCTTTACCCTGTAATCCGGCATCTTCAAGGGCATATCTCAACAATTCTTTTCCATAGCCTTTCCCTTTGTACTGTCCGGAAACCCAAAAACAATTCATCATAAAATAATTGGGGGCTTCCACCGGTACCCAACTGTATTCGGCTGGTCCGTATTCCATAAAAACCTTTGCCCGGGCATCCAGCCTTCTGAATACATATCTGTAATCAAATTCTTTTGTCAGCCAATCCTTCTTTAACTCATAGCTGTCCTTGCACTTTTTATCGGAAAATGCACAGCAAATATGCTCCTGCTGAATATTTGACGGATCAAGCGTAATGAATTTTTCCATATCTGCATTAATTGGACATTGTTAATCAAACATAACCATAACATTTGACAACCCTATGTCAGCAGTACCTAAAATTCATTTCTTGCCGATACTAATCTTATTGCATGACCAGCCTTCCGGATCCGGTGAATGTGCCGGTGACTACCTGATAAAAATAGATCCCGGGACTAACAGAACTAATGTCCAGTATGTCTTCGTTATGGATACTTTTTGAAAGGATTTTCCTTCCATTCATATCGAACAACTCAAAAAATCCCTGTCCGTGTTTTTCAGGAATATTGATATGCACCTGATCTCTGGCCGGATTCGGATAGACTTTTACAATTTCCTGCCCGACATCCGGCTTACCGGCATTGATAATATCCTCAACAGGCGAATAGTAATAATTGACCTCACGAATTTGCCTTTCTTCCAGTCCTGCTTTGAGGTCTCTAATAAACTGCTTCTCCCGGATAACTTTATGGTGATAGCTTGCTCGTTCTGATGTTCGCATAACATATGGATACATGATCTCTTTACTTTCAATAGAATAATCATATGTATACCGTTCAGAAAAAATTGTCTCCCACAAATCATCTTCAATACTACGTGATACAATACCAAAACCCTCCACCAGATCATTTTCATGAATTAAGCCTTTCTTAGAGATCATTTTCCAGTCGTCGATTGCATTATACCAGCTATACCGCGTTATCGTACGCAACAACCATTTTATATTATCGTACAGGTACCAATCCTTCTCATAATAGTTCCACTCATTTGTATGAATATCTCTTTTTGCTTTAAAGATGTAGTGTGTCTTACCATTTACATAAGTATAATCAATCCTTTCCCGAAGCTCCCAGTCCTGATCAGCTTCCCTCCACCAATACAGACTGTCTTTTACGGGTTTTCCGGTATCATCATAGCTATAGAGCCATTTTTCTGTTTTTTGCCAATTGTCAAGGTTTAGCTTCCATGTACAGTTAAGTGATTCAACCAATTTATCTCCATCATACCGATAAGATGCTTTGGATAACCTGTTCCAGTCCACTCCGTTCCCAACCCAGCTAATATACCCGGTCATGTTTCCGTGTTCATCGTATTCTGTTTCTTCTTTCAACAGGTTCTTCCAACTTTGATCATCCCCGTCCCATCCTGTATACGTCCACAATACCTCATTAAAATCATCATCGTAGGTGTAGGTACTTTTAACAAATTTTCTATCCCAATTGCCGCTTGCATTATTGTAATTGTATTCAATGATGCTGTCGAGTTTTTCGCGGTAAACAGGTTCAGTATCAGACTGCAACCCTGGCATGCTGTCATCTGACTGGTGTCTGATGTTTATTTTTTTTGAATTGTGAAACGGTATATCCCTACCGGAATTAAATACCTGATCCTGTCCGTAACCAGTAACGAACAGGCTTATACCTGTAAATAGTAAAGCGATTAATTTTATCATGTTTGTTGTAAATGATTAATGAAATACAAAGAAAACGGAAGCAGAAATAAGAAAAATTGCCCTGAGATAAGTCTTACTGATTATTTTAAAAATCTTCTTATTTATTCTTTTCCCGGCTATACTGTTGCGGGGTCATATTTAAATAACTGGCAATATATTTATCGGGTGTGCCTTCCAAAATCCAGTTCGATCGTATCACGATATCATGAAACAGCCTGAATCTTTTTGCCGGACTCCTGTACTGAAGTAAAAACATCCTGTTTTCACGGTCGAGCAGTATGCTTTCATGGATCTTGTACATCAGATAGCTGAATTGGTGGTTTTTCTGTGCCAGTTCCTCCATATCCTGCTTTTCGATGGACAGGAGCTCTACATCCGTAACAGCCTCCTGGATCTCAAGCGAAGGACTCCCCTCTATATAACTTTTCAGACTGTTGAATGCCAGACCTTTGGGAGTAATATTCGTTGTGACAGGTATGTCATCATCGTACACAAACTGATGAACAATTCCTTTAATCACAATATTAGATCTGGTTTCAATTTCGCCGGAACGCAAAATCGAAGCGCCTTTTAGATATATCCTTTTCTTCAGGAACGGTTTAATTTCCTCAAAAAGTTCCCTGCTGACAGGGGCACTTAACGAAAAAAAATCGTAAAGGAGCCTGTAATCAGCTTCAGTGATACTATTCATAGCAGTAGAACCTATTTACCAGTCCGAAAGTTTTTGCCTTTTATCATTATTTCGATTGATCCTCCGGTTTAAATGACCACCCGAAATCATCATGATAAATCATCTGTTTCGTCATGCCCCCGTCGACTGTGATATTTTGTCCGGTAATGAAGCTGCTCTTCGGATCGCACAGAAACATAACAGTATTGACAATATCCTCCGGAGTGCCTACTCGGCCAACAGGATGCTGGCGGGCATCCGGGCCTTTGTTATGTGTATTTGTAGTGTCTATCCAGCCGGGCGATATGGAATTTACCCGTGCTTTACCGGCAAGGGTAATCGCCATAGCGTGTGTCAGGGCAGCTATTCCCCCTTTCGCAGCCGTATAGCTTTCCGTATCTGCCTGACTCATGAGGTGCCGGGTTGAGGAGATATTCACGATGCTTGCAGAAGCATTCAGATGATCCATAAACAATTGTGTTAACAGGAAAGGCGCAGTAACACCTGTGTGCAATACATAATTAAAATCCTCAACAGAACAGGTATTTAAGCCCCCACGGTTTATGCAGGCATTGTTAATAAGATAGTCGATTGTCCCAAAATCAGAAAGAACCTTTGATGCAAATTGTCTGAGTACTTTTTCATCAGCGATGTCGCCTGCAAAGTAGTTATTTTCCTGAATATCGATGGTACATACGTTAACACCCTGTTGGATAAAAGCATCACATATTGCTTTACCAATACCTTGTGCTCCGCCGGTAACCACAGCAACTTTCGGTTTTTTCATAGCTTATCTCTTTTTTCAAAAATAACAAAAGCCTGGGGAAAGTGGAAAGTCGAAAGTGGAAAGTCGAAAGTCGAAAGTGGAAAGTGGAAAGTGGAAAGTGGAAAGTTTGTCCATCAACATTAGTCAACAAAATTCCACTGACATGGGGTTATGTAAGCGTCTCACTTCGTGTCTGGTACAGAAACAATCAAGACGTATCAATCTACGCTATGCGCTTTGCTCTGTGCCTTCGCAAATTCTTGTTCCTTCATTCCATCACGGACAGGGCATTTTCAGGAAAACAACATCGCCTCCCTGCATGCCTCCCCCAAGGTGATTGGGATATAATGCATCTTTTGTGACCGGAAAATCTTCCGATTTTGTACTGCCAACGACAATCAGATCTTTGTCATGGATCAGGCTCATCATTCCATAGTCATCACCAGTCCCTCCAAGGTAGGAGGCATATTCTATTTTATTCAAATCCCGGTCCATGATGCAAATAAAAAAGTCTCCGCCCCAGGGATATTGAGTGTCTCCACAACCATTGTAAGTAGCATCAATCGCATCTTTGGTTACTGGCAGATCATCACGAATCGTTAATCCGGTAAGGATGAAGTTGCCTTGTTCGTTTATTTGAACTGTATTCACAGGCACCTCCAGAAACCGGCATTTAGTGATCTTCCTGTTATGGACATCGAAGCTCATAATGAAGTTTGTTTTTTCTCCCTTCAGGGTATTCTCAAACCTTTCATCCTCCAATCCAAGAAAAGAAGAAGAGATTTCTCCTGATAACCAGATCTTTTCCTGATCAATAAAAATATCCTTAAAACTATTTTTTTTATCCCCATCGATATAGGTAGAATACTTCATTGCTCCTGTATTTGCATCAAGCATTGACAGAAAAAGATTTCCATCTCCCATAAAGTTTGTCTCTCTGCAAGTGAAACGGCTATTGTTCGTGACTGGGAAGTCAGCAGACATGGTCGCTCCTGAAACAATCAGGTTCTCCTGGTTATCTAACCTTATTCCGGCTGATTCAT
>JBNKDZ010000427.1:0-3759 GCA_050288525.1 Cyclobacteriaceae bacterium | reverse complement strand
TCGAGTAACATCTTTTGATCTTTGCTTGTATCCGGTTTTGTTATCAGAAAGGTGAAAAAGTTTGTATCAAATATAGCCCTGCAAATTAAAAGTTTATTAGCCCAGATTTAATACCATTTAGTTAAGGACGCAATAGAATTTTCTAATGTGTATTTTTTAAAAATCATATTTCTCAATATCTTCATTCAAGGTATCTAACACCACCGATTGAATGCTGTAATGAAACCATGCTTCAAACATTTCCCATGTTAATTTTTCCGGCCACAGATTTTCATCGGTTACCCAGTCAAATAATTTATGTTCGAAAAAATCAATGAAATTTTCTTTTAAGTATTTAACAGCATCATCAGGATGGTCGAATTCCGGAATTAAGAAAACATCTCCTTCATCATGCTTCATTGGTTTCGGACAAGTCAATTTATCATCCGTAAAAATAGTGTTTACCCAATCAAACAATGGTTGCTTTGGGAAAAGGATTAATACGTCTCGGTTTATTGTGTCAAACATGGTTATATTTTTTATTCGGCTTCACTAATACCACTTAGAATACTCAACCTGCTTCTTATATCCTTGCTAAACACTTTAATATCTTCTGGTGAGATAATTCCATCAGCTAATTGACCTGCAATTATAAACAAATATGTTGAACCTTTCATATCGTCATACCTTTTGGAAATATGTTTATCATAACTGATTACTGATTTATATAATTTTAAATACGCATCTCGGCTATCTGTATTTTCTGATTTCCATTGTTCAATGATTTCACTATGTTGTTCTATGCCTTTTGCGAATTCAATTTGTAAGCCTTTCTCAATTATTTGTCTTGCCAGTTTCTTTTCTGATTTTGTTAATTCAAATGTATTCATAATATCTTGATATTAAATGTTATTTTGATTGACTTGCTTTCCGATTTTCCCAGGGCTCTATGTTCGGTATTATTTTTTTTACATTCAGTGCTTTGGTATAGGATAATAAATTGTCTAATCCGATTCAAACAAAAGCTTAAAATATTTTTCGGGATTATCCAAAAAACCTTTTGTGATCCGGTAATGTTCGGTTTCTTCGTATTTAACCTGATTAACGCCTATGTCATCAAGTAAAAAAATATCCGCATTTGGATATGCCAGTAAAATAGGTGAATGTGTTGCAATAATTAATTGTGATTTCCCTTCTTTTTCCATTCCATTTATAATTGACAATAATGAGAGCAGACGTAGAGGTGAAAGTGCCGCTTCTGGTTCGTCTATCAGGAATATTCCTTCTCTGAACTGATGATTAAATGCGGATAAAAAAGATTCGCCATGTGATTGTTTCAACAGCTCCCGGCCTCCCCAGTAATTTGGATTACCATGCTTATCAATAAAACCTGAAAGGTTGATAAAGCTTTCAGCTCTGAAAAAGAAACCCTGACTCACTGGTAATCTGGGATTTCTTTGTAGTATTAGATGATTTGCCAGATCGGTTTCATATTCTTCAGCAAATCGATGTTGTTTTGAGCCTCCCATGGCATTGAATCCCAATCTGTCTGCTAATGCTTCAAGTATTGTTGATTTCTGCAGAGCCTTTATCGTCAAAATCTTCTGAGAATAATAAAAATCCTTTAAGTTTGGATTTTATCGACTTTTCTATTTTATTTTCAACGCTTTGCATTGTGTTTTGAGTAAATAAAAATTCACATATTTAGAAAATATTTGTGAAAAAAATTTTATAAATGTAGCAAATATTTGCGGCAAAACATTAAGGTTTTCATATCATTTTAAAATATGTGATCAATACGATATTTAATCCAGCTTGAATTAGTAAATAATTTGTGTTCTCAGCCTGTTGCCCTCACTTCCCGATACAAAACTTACTAAAAATATTCCCCAACAGATCATCCGTCGTGATTTCCCCGGTGATCTCGCCGAGGTAGTGGAGGGCCTGGTGGATGTCGAGGGCCAGGAGGTCGTTGGAGATCTGGTGGCTGATGCCGGCGAGTACGTCCTGAAGGGCGGTGTGGGTATTGGCCAGACTTTCGTAGTGCCGTATGTTGGTGACTACAGTGTCGCCGGTCTTGAATCCTTTTATATTGATGATATCGATCAGTTTGCCCTTGAGCTGTTCAATATTTTCTTCTGACGAAGCAGATATCATGATCATTTCCGGGAACTTATCTGCGATCAGTTTCTTCTTTTCTTCCGGTGTTTTGTCTTCTTTGTTGCCGGTCAGCAGGTAGGGAATGCCTAACTGGTCGAGCTTCGTTTTTTCTTTTTGGATCTCTTCGATGGATTCCTCGTTCAGATCAACCAGGTAAATGATCATGGAGGCGGCTTTCATCTTCTCTCTGGTACGTTGTACGCCGATGGCCTCGATCTTGTCTCTGGCCTCACGTATACCCGCTGTATCGATAAATCTGAAGCCGACACCTTCGATGTGGATTTCGTCCTCGATAAAATCACGCGTAGTGCCGGGGATGTCGGATACGATGGCTTTCTCTTCGTTGAGCAGAGTGTTGAGGAGGGTAGACTTGCCGGCATTGGGTTTTCCGGCGATCACAGTCGGTACGCCGTTCTTGATCACATTGCCCAAGTCAAAGCTTTTGATAAGTTTGAGAACGATGGTGTCGATGTTGGTGACAAGATGCGTCAGCTCTTCGCGGTTGGCGAATTCCACATCTTCTTCAGCAAAGTCGAGTTCGAGCTCGATCATGGAGGCAAAGTGGATCAGTTCATCACGCAGGCCTTTGATTTTATTGGAGAAACCGCCGCGCATCTGATTCATGGCAGTCATATGTGATGCTTCGGTGTCCGAATGGATGAGGTCTGCTACGGCTTCTGCCTGGGCAAGGTCGAACTGGCCGTTCAGAAAAGCCCGCTTGGTGAATTCTCCGGCCCCGGCCATCCGGGCTCCATGGCGGATCAGCAGTTTCAGTACGTTCTGGAGAATGAAGGGCGAACCATGGCAGGAGATCTCCACGCTGTTTTCCTTGGTGTAGGAGTGAGGTGCGACAAACAACGACACGAGCACTTCATCGATGATCTGGTCCTTATCGACGATCTTGCCTAAATGGATGGTGTGTGAGGCCTGTTTAAGGAGGTCTTTGCCTTTAAAGATGTTGTTTACGATGTGGATTGCTTCTTTACCGGAAACACGTATTATACCGATAGCTCCGACTCCTATAGGCGTAGCCAGTGCGACAATGGTGTCTTCATTGTCGGAAATTGTGTATTTGTCCAACGGGCAGGCTAATTTTTGTTTTCGATATATTTGTCAAACGGCGTGGTCTTGTAATGATCGTTTCCGATATAATCCAGAATAGGCTCCAGTTTATCGGGTGTCATATAGCCTGGTAACGGAGAAATGATATTCAGATTTTCGTCCAGGAAGATGGATGTAGGATAGCTCAATTTGCCGTTCATCATAGCGGCGGCAAGTTGGTGATATCCACGGTTGCCCTGTGCGACATATTTGAATGTTTGATCTCTGAATACAACATCATTTTTTCCTTCAGCATCAAATTTGACGGGATAGAAATTGCTGTTGAGCTGTTCGATGATACGGGCATCGGTAAAAGTCTTGTTGTCCATTACTTTACACCATCCGCACCAGTCGGTATACATATCGATGTAGATTTTTTTCGGGTTTTCCTTTGTAAGTGCCTGTGCTTCCTCAATGGAGTACCACTTCACCTTTGGGGTGGTCTGTTCTACTTCTGATCCTTTAAAAGAAGTCAGAGGCAGCAGAATAAAGAAAATTACAATAATTAGTACGTTTAGA
>JBNKDZ010000426.1:0-24280 GCA_050288525.1 Cyclobacteriaceae bacterium | reverse complement strand
TTTTCAGGACATAATCATCTTCATATGTACTAAATTCGTAAAAATCTTCTTTAAGAACCTCTCCGGCCGAATTTGTCGTATAAACGATCGAATCAGAATCTTCTTCATCAAATGTTTCGATAATCAGATTGTCCTGATATTTGAAATATGCAATAACTGTATAACCATATTCAGAGAATTGAAATTCTGTAATTTTGTTATCCGCATTGTAACTAAATACAGCATCCCATGAACCTATTGCCTGATCACAAGAGATCTCCTCAACCAGACGGTTTTTATATTTAAAATTGTAGGTTGATAATCCTGTATTTGAATTTGTGCAAATGACTTTTTTTAACAGTTTTTCTCCCGTATCTGGTGATACATCAGATGTTTCTTTTTTATCACAGCTTAAGGTAATAAAAAGTAACAAGGCAATTAATGATTGGATTCTCATAAAAATCGGTAGTTTTTTCGTTAAAAAATCTTATGCAATACTACAATAAAATGAACTGTAATGGTAATTGTATCCAAATATTTCATTTTAATTAAAGATAACAATAAAAGTCAAAAGTATAATTAATGTGAGGTAATAGAAATAATTTTTAAATATCGATGAATTAAATATTTGATTCATACACATATATTTTTAACATTGTATATCGGATTTGTAATGTGTTATATTACCAATTCAATTATCATATTACGGACTAAACTATATATGAAAAAGATCGTCTTTTTTACACTTCTCCTATTAGCAATTGTTGAATTTTCCTGCATCAGAGAAACAGCTAACATTCCCGAACCTGATGAAAAAAATACTGTAAATCCTCTATTGGAAAAAATAGAAGCATTGGGATTTGACAAAAATACCACTATTGACTTTGATGATGAATACTATCTGGTCGAAGGAGACATATTACTTTCAAAGGAACAATTAAAATCTTCAACAAATCAGAGACATATCAATTTTAAATATGAAATAGCTCAAAAGAGGTCAATTCGTGTTTTTCTTGCATCCAATAAACATCCCAATTTGAGCAAGGCAGTAGACAATGCTATCAATGCATATAACAATGTTCAGGGTGCCAGGCTTCAGATGACCAGATCCTATGATATGTTTAGGGCAGATATTTACATTATAGTGGGATATGTAGCAGAATGTGCGTTAACAAAGATTGATCTTGAGGAAGTGAATTATGATATTGGCATTATAGGAAAAGAAATAAAAATATCGGAAAGGAGGGTTGAAAAAGAACTAGATATATCACAACTGACATACCTGGTTGTGCATGAATTAGGGCATTGTATTGGCAGGTTGCATGATAACGATCAAATACCTGATAACAGATATTTTGAATATGTACCGGGCAGTCCGGATAAAGATTTCCCTTCTGTTATGAGGGCCAATGAATGTGGCAGAAGCCTGAGTAAGTTTTCCCGATGGGATGTGGCTTCAATCAGACGCCTGTTTCCCGCAATTGCGAAATCAGAAATATCATTGGCATTTTTAAAACGGACAGGGTCGACAGCTACAGTAGGGTATATTTATGGAATGGATAAGTATCAAAATTTCAGTGATAATTTTTTAGGAATAGAAATTAACAATGACTGGGACCTGTGTGTAAACAGACCCTCTGCAAACATATTTTACGGTGTTCACAAAAAAAACACTGCCTCGGGAAAGACAGAAATAGCCATTACCCGGATGTCCCCGTTTTCACAATCTGTTGTTGTGACCCCTTTACATCCGACAAATGCCAATTGGACATTTACTGCCGGTGACTTTAATCGTGATGGTAAAGATGATATCTTATGCATAAACAGGAATAATACCGCAGAAAACAAAACGTCAATCCACATACTGAATGGAGCAACGTACCTCACCAGTTGGATACTACATTGTGTTACTCCATTAGGAGTATCAAACAGCAACTGGGATTTTACCAGTGGTGATGTAAATAACGATGGCAAAATCGATGTGATCTGCATCAATAAACAAAATATAAATCAGGACAGGACTACCATACACATCTTGAACGGAGCCACAAATTATACTACCTGGCTTAGTCATGCAGTTACGCCATTACACAGAACAGGACCTAATTTTGAATTTTACGGAGGGGATTACAACAACGATGGCAGAGCCGATGTCTATGCCATAAAAAAATGGAATACCGGAACAAACTCAACAGAGATACATATCCTGAACGGAGCAAATAATTTCCAAAATTTCCTTGTTCAGATAGGGACACCTTTATCGGAGACATCTGAAGAGTTTGAATTCTGTAATTGAATGGTAAACATATTTTAAAGATCGCTGAAGCGGGTATCCTGTTAAAACTTATTTCTCGATATTTTATCCCAAATATTGTATTTTGTTTTCACCAAATAACCAAAAAAATATGCTATATGGAAATATATCATGTAAACAAAAATCCACAGGAAAACGGAGACCATGAGGTGCACGTTTCAGGTTGTTCACATCTTCCATCAAAAAAAAATCTCCAGTATCTGGGTGTTTTTACCGATTGTCGTCACGCTATGATTGAGGCAAAAAAAATATTTTCACAGCCTAACGGGTGTTGTCATTGTTGTCCGGCTTGCCATACCAGTTAACATATTTGTACGGCAATATTGCTTAAAAAATAATTACCGGATAATGTAACATTTCAATTCCCCGAATCATATCTGATCAGAAACAAATATTTTCAGTCATACTATTTTTAATTTAAAAGACAAAATGATGAAAAACGCTCTGATCATAACCCGTTATCTATTCATAACAATCATACTATTATTTTTTTCATGTCAGAACGACGAGCAGGACACCGATCCTGATACCAACTATGATGTAAGTGGCTTTTGGATCGTAAATGAAACGGTTACAGGCAATTGCAGTGGTAGTCTCCAGTCGGAAAATGAAACGGAAATATTTTCCGTAAAGCAATCAGGGAACAACCTGAGTATTACGGTATATCCGAACGGGGATGTATTAAACGGAAAAGCTGAAGGCAGTAAAATAACCTGGGAAGGCACTTTGCCTACTACCAGCGGAAATATCGACATTGATTTTAGCGGATCTCTGAAAAATGATTCAAAAATTGTAGGTGATGCAGATTGGGACTGGTATTCAAATGACTATTCCTGCAATGGCATCATGGAAGCAAATGCTCAGAAAGTAACAGGTGATGATGTTGACTTTACAGGGCAATGGGAGGGCACCTGGACGAGTGATGAATATAATATCGAAGGATCCTTTTCCGCCAATGTAAACCAGGAAGGCACAACACTTGGAGGAATAATCAGTGTTCCGGAAATACGAATGTCAGGAGCTGTTCTTAAAGGTTTTGTGCATGGAAATGTAGTCTATTTCGGGGATGTTGATGATAAAATAAAATTTGTCGGCCTGTTACAAGCTGATGCATCAGGAGCTTATAGTTATAATTCATTGTCGGATGAAGGTTACTGGACTGCTGTCAGAGCTTCAAGTGCCAGATCCGAAAGCATTGAAATAGAAGAAGTTATACCAGTGGGAGCCGCCATAAACACTTTAGATGATATGGCTTTTGACGGCACTAATTTTTATATCCTTTCTGGTTTAAAGGTTTTTATTATTTCAAAAGAAGGCGCTGTAATCGATAGTCTGGAAACACCAGGCAGTTATCCGAATGGTCTATCATATGATGGTTCGCATCTACTGATAGGAGACAACAACTGGGGATCGGGAAAAATATTCAAATTAAATACTTCAACAAAAAGTATATTTCCTTTGCCGGAAAATTCAAGCATAGAAGGAGTTGCATTCGGAGATGATTGTTTGTGGTATGCAGATAATCAATATGGTGCTCCAAAGGTTCATAAGACAAAACCCGATGGCGAAATTATCCGGTCATTTGATGTTAGTGGCAAAACAATCGAAGGTATATGCTTTGACGGGAAGAATCTTTGGATCTCCTATAAAAACTTTTCCGTTTTTGATAACAATAAAATCATGAAATCAGATCTGGAAGGGAATGAGCTGGCCATATATGATCCGCCTGTTGATGCTACCGGTTCACTAGCATATGATGGGAAGTACTTATGGTTTTCGGACGAAGGTAGTTTTTTTAAGATGGATACGCTGGGTAATCTGATAAAATCATTTGAAGCGCCTGTAGAGTCTGAAAGAGGCAAAGGGCTTACTATTGAAGGAAAACATCTTTGGTACACCGCTGTGGATCACGATGGCCCAGAGACAAAAAGTGAGGTTATTTGTATCGATACACTGGGGAATTTTGTCTCTTCCTTTATTGCGCCAGGGAATAATTCAGTGGATATCACGTTTGATGGTTCTCAATTACAATTAGCAGACAGAGTTACGAAAAAAATGTATGTGCTTCCTTTGGATGGGGATTACTATATGCCGTTTCCGGATTATGATATCCGGCTATTGACCTCTCTGGGGGATAACATCTTTGCATTCGATTTTGATAATTACATCCATCTGTTAAATAGCGAAGGGGTTGAAGTGAAGAATTTCGTAAGTCCTTCAGCCGGACCAACAGGCCTGTATTATGACGGAAATGATCTATGGTATGCGGAAAATGCCCCCTGGGATCTGTCTAAAATCGTTAAAACCGATTTAAATGGCACTGTTTTGATGGAATACTATCCGGTGGGGAATATTTCGACTATCAGAGGGCTTGTTAAAGAAGGAGAATATATTTGGGGCTTAACACACAACAATGGATTTTCGTTATTGAAAATGAAAATCAGTGAATGATGAATAGTAAAAATCGATTAATAAAACAAAATAGGCATTCCCTGATTCAGGGAATGCCATACAATTATACAAATTAAACAAAACTAAAGACCCAATGAGTTATTTTTCCCAATAACCTTAAACATGAGCATTATTTCGTGTTTTCCTCCATAGTTTTTTAAACTGTTACCCATAGGATGTCCGTAGAAATAACCAAACTTAAATGATTTGTCCACATTAAGTCCGACCATAAAATTCATGGTAGATACCGATGAATAACCCACTCCCAAATTCACCAGTTCGATCATAGTGACTATCCCGTTCAGGTCAATCTGCAACGGAGCTCCTTCCACATATTTGATGAGGGTGCTAAGATCAAATAAGTTGTTCTTTCCGAAGTTGAATTGTTTTCCCGAATTGAAATACAGGTGTCGGTAAATATTAAGTCTGCTTCCGTCACTGCCAATTTTTGCATTAAACAATTGTGGTATTGAAAGGCCGAAATAGTATGAGTCTTTGCTGTAATACAATCCGAAACCAAATGTCGGGACTACCGTATTGATGTCTTCAGCAAAATTGGGATCGTTATTCCCGTCCAGCTCGGTAAGGTCTTCTTTATAAATGTTCACACCTGCTTGTATCCCCAGGGATAAAACATGCGGAATAAATCCCCATGAGGTATAGGAGTTCCTGTTTCTGGATATCAAACTGTATGAATAAAACCCTGTTATGCCTGTTGTGCTTGTTACACCTATTTTATCGCTTGAAATCATAGCCCCCAAACCGACCTTTTCATTGAGGGCATTCCCGTGAAAGCTTAATGAGGCACTTGTCGGATTTCCGTTTATGCCGGTAAACTGACTGTTCCCTGAAAGGTTGAAAACAGGAGATCTGTGATAACCTGCATATGCCGGGTTAATCGTTAGTGTGTTGTACATGTATTGCATGAACGAGGGCTGTTGCTGTGCTATTCCACTAGTTGAAATAACCAGGAACAACGCGAAAAATATATATACGCTGATTTTCATTTCATTTATCGTTTAATCACTATAAATCCATTTTCAGAGGCTTCATTTTCAGATAGTTTTATACTGAAAAAATAGGTGCCGTCAGGCAGTTCACCGCTTCCCAATCCGGTAAGACGGTTTGCTTTGCCTTCAAAAACGGTTGTGGTATTGTTGTAACCTTCCACTTCAAATACCAGGTTTCCCCAGCGGTTATAGATGGATACTATATTGCCAGGATAATCTTCGATTGTATCAATCTGCCAGTCATCCCGTATTCCGTCCCCATTTGGAGAGATGCCATATTTGTTCTTTATGCCGCGCTCTTCGGCCACTGTTACGGTAATTTCGTCACTGTCAGAACACCCGGTTTCATTGGTAAACACTACTTTATAGGTAGTGGTTGTAACAGGACTTGCTATCGGATCTGAAATGTCCGGATCGCTTAAGGAAGAAGCAGGCGTCCACAGATAACTTCCGGAACCCTGAGCGGTTGCAACCAGTTCAGTGCTTGTCCCTTTTTCGATCACTACATTTGCTCCGGCATCAACCAGTGTAAGCGATTCAACTGAAATATTGAATCTGCATGTGGCATAATTCCCGGAATTATCTGTAGCCAAAAGCTCAACCTGCAGATCTTCAGTAGCAATAGTATTGGCAACAGGCGTTTGAGTAATGACAGGTGCCGGGTCGATATTATCTGTTACAGTAATATGTCCGGTATAATCAGGAATCAGGTCACCGCACGAAAGTATTATATCTGATGGGCAGGAGGTGATAACCGGATCTTCATCATCCTGGGTATGAATGTAAAAGGAGCATGATTCAGAATTGCCATTATCGTCAGTGCTTGTCAGTGTTATCTTCATGCCTTCGGTATAACTGGTACCTGAAGCGGGACTCTGTGTGATCACAGGAGCAGGGGAGCAGTTGTCGGTCGAAGTAGCCAATAGAGTATAGTCCGGAACTACATCTCCCGAATTAAGGATCTGATCACCCGGACAAACAATTTGAGGGGGTGTTTTGTCCTCTCCGAGGTTAACGATAAAAGTACAAGTTTCTTTATTGGAGCTAAAGTCAGTTGCGGTTAACGTAATGGTCATGCCATCCGTAAAAGCACTTCCCGGAGCCGGGCTTTGTGTGACGACAGGATTCGGGTCGATATTATCTGTTACGGTAATAAGTCTCGTATAATCCGGGATTTGATTTTCACAGGAAAGGGTCATGTTTAATGGACAATCGGTAATTACAGGGTCTTCATCATCCTCATTATAAATATAGAAGAAGCATGATTCAGAATTATTGCTGTCATCTGTACTTGTCAGCGTTATCTTCATTCCGTCGGTATAACTAGTGCCCGCCGGAGGACTCTGTGTAATGACAGGAGAAGCAGAACAGTTGTCTGTGGAAGTAGCCAATCCGGTATAGTCCGGAATTACGTCTCCCGGATTAAGAATCTGATCCTTTGGGCACACAATTTGGGGAGGCGTTTTATCTTCAGCCAGGTTAACGACAAACGTACAGGTTTCTTTATTGGAGCTGAAGTCGGTAGCAGTTAGTGTGATAGTCATTCCATCTGTAAAGGCACTTCCCGGAGCCGGACTTTGTGTGACTACAGGTGCCCTGTCGATATCATCTATTACATTTGCCAGACTTGTATAATCAGGCAGAACCGTATTACAGCCAAGAGCCTGATCCTCCGGACACACAATAATTGGGGGGTCGATATCAGGGGCTATATTTACCTGAACGCTGTTTCTGCGAAGTGTAAGGTCTGTGACCACATCGTTTGTGATAAGGCAATAATATTCACCTGCAGCTGTTGTTCTCACTTCTGTCAGGGATAATGCAGCATTCGTGGCACCTGAAATGGGCGCATTGTTTTTATACCATTGGTATTTGTTATGGTTGCCGCTTACAGTTGTTGTTATAAATATACCATCTCCGGCATCAGCATCAATAGTTGTAGCATAGCCGATATTTGCCTGCGGGCTAATAATAAAATCTGTAAGCTGACTTTGATAGGCATTCCATTGATCTTCAAAATCACCAAATTGAAAGGCATTATTTTGTATGGCTAATGTCCCGTTAAATGAAGGAGAGGAGGTGAAGTCAGGCAGAATACCTGAAAGATCGTTATCATTAAGATAGAGGTCACGCAAATCAGGAAGCGAAGCCAAAGATGCCGGAACGGTGCCATCGAATTTGTTATTCTCAAGATGGATGGTCTCTAAGTGAATAAGGTTTCCGATGTTGGCATGAATGTTTCCTTCAAAACTGTTATCACTTAAATCGAGGTTTACCAATGAACCTAAGTTTCCAATGGAAGATGTAACTATAAATCCTTCAAGCTGATTGTCAGATAGATCAAGCAAGGTAAGTTTTGATAATGAATAGGTTCCTGGAGGTATAAAACCAGTTAATTGATTGGATTTCAGATTAAGTTTTTCCAGACCACTCATATTCGATATCACCGTTGGTATATTCCCCTGAAAACCACTCCCTTCAAAATCAATTTCTTTCATATGTGTTAAATAAAACAGATCTGTTGGGATTGTTCCTGAGAGATTCGGGTTTTGAGAAAGATTCAGTATTTCAAGATACGGAAGGTATGTAAACTCCTTGGTAAGTGAGCCATTGAGGTTATTGCCATTCAGATTTATCGATGTAACATGCCCTCCGCTTACGGTAACCCCATACCAGTCATCAACCGGTTGGGCTGACAACCAGTTTGTATTATTATCCCAGTTGCTTCCGTTTGTTGAATTGTACAAAGCAATAAGCGCATCTCTTTCACTACAAGGGACATCAATACATAAAGATGTAGTCCGTACATTATCGATTTTTGCCACATCACTTTTGTTGCCGTTATCATCAATAAATACGGCATAAACATCATACATTGTATCAGAGGATAATCCACCTATAACCCGGGAAATATCCGTATTTGGGGTATTGATGGCAAAATTGCCCGATAGAATTGAAGAGGTGCCATTAATTATGACATCCGGATCAGTTATTGAAAAATTATATGCATAAACACCATAATACACAGTGCCGTTTTCTGGAACATTGCAAACCAGGGATAACCGATCTGACAGGATATTTGTAACAGTGGGGTATCCGGTGTTAAATTCAACAACATGATCACCTCCATACACCACATACACACAGCCATTTTCATGATATCCTGAGTTGTCGCCGATAATAAAATCAGCAAGTCCATCCCCGTTGAAATCACCTCCACCATCCATTGGCCGTCCGATATTTGAGGTGTTGATCCCGTAAATCTGAAAACCGTTTGTTCCATCCAATGTAGATCTGTTTAATGTAGGTGAAAAGCCTGAAGTTTTACCAAAAACAACATATGATTCAACACCCCGCACAATAAAATCATCAACGCCATCTAGGTTAAGGTCTCCTGCAGGTGCCGCACACAACACATATTCTTCCAGAACAAATCCGTTAGATCCATCCAGGTTGGCCATTTCAAGATAGGCCGGAAAAGGATCGTCTGAGCCAAAAATGATATCGTTTTCTGAAAAACAGTCATCTATGCCGTCACCATTGATATCGCCAAGTGGACCTACGAAGGTCAGGAAACCATTATCATGATTATCAATCCGGAAACCATCTGATCCATCAACAGTGGTAAGTTGTTCAAGTTTATTGAAGGTTGATTTTCCAAAAAAAGCATAGCTTACCTGTTCTGGAATGCTGTAATAATCACTGGCCCAGTTACCAATAAGGATGTCATCATAGCCGTCATTGTTAATATCACCGGCACCTCCTGCATTATAGGCAGGTCTTGATCCGCTGAAACCGGCTGTTTCGAATCCATTGACACCGTCTATCCACGTAAGATCTATAGTGGCAGGAAAATTTGTTGAACGTCCGAATACTACTGTTCCACGTTCATTCCAATGAGGTCTTGCAACAATAAAGTCATTTATTCCATCACCATTCACATCACCCAGCTTGTCAACCTGATTGACTCCTGAAAAATCTATTATAAAGCCATTGTTGCCATCAAGGTCATTTTTGGTATAAACCGGGGCAAACGTGTTGCTGCCATATAGAACCATAGAGGACCCCGAACTATTGCTGGATCCAATTATAAGATCATCTATTCCATCTCCATTGATATCTCCCGGGCCCGCGATTGTTTCTCCAAGCCGTTCATCCTTAACGGCACCTTGAACCGTAAATCCATTTGTACCATCCAGGGTAGTTAAATCCAGATCCACAGGCAAGGGAGAGGATGTTCCAAATATGATATAGGCCTTTCCGCCTACCTCAAATGAATTTGCTGTCGCCAGACCGTTTCCTATGGCAATATCATCGAAGCCATCATTGTTGATATCTCCGATAAACCGTACTTCGTTGCCCAGTTTATATGGCTGGGTTTCACTGGTTATTGCAATAAAACCATTTGAACCGGAGAGATTAGAGGGGTCAAAAACAGCGGGATAGTTTTGTGCATAGATATTGCTGAACAATACTGTATTCAGCAAACAAAACAGAATACATACTTTTTTATACATAAATGCAGATTTAAATAATTCATAATGGCGTCAGAAAGCATTCAAAGCGGATGTTTATTTTACATAAAAACAATAAGGATACTCCCTGTAATCAGGCCGATTAAACCCGCATCACCCTGTAACACAGCAATTTTTCTCATCTGCTGTATTCCTTTGTATCTGGAGTCCTCATGAGTAAAAAAGACAAACGCGCTGATCATTCCGCAACCATGTAAAAAACCCAATGTTGTATATAAAAGGTTAATGATAAGGGAGGATGTCCACAAGACGGTATTGATCTCTCTTTGCTGGATATTAAAAATGTCTGTGATAATCCCGTTAATACCCAAATAACAAAATAATAACCCGACAAGCCCTTGTATTATGGTGATCTGCTTTATCCGGTCATAATTTCTCCCTTTTAAGAAGAAAAATGATGATAAAGAGACCAGACTTAAGACTATTAATGATATTTTGGCAATCATACCTTTTATTTGATGCAAAATTACCGGATTTAGGGTGTGCAAAACCTCACCAAAAATAATGATTTACATAAATCACTATAAATGGTGATAAGGTTGAATATGTTTTAACTTAACTATGTATAAAAATATAAATATGACTGGTATACTTTGGATATATGTATGAATTGAAATACATTATTCAACCAAATATTTATTTTTGATATCATTATTGAATGTATTAATTGATCGTTTTGATATTTAAAAAAACAAATCCTTATAGAACTTTTGTTGCATTACTGGCAGGATTGATATTGTCAGGTAATGCTTTGGGTTTTCGGATTATTGATTTTCAAAATCATATACCCTTACAGGAAAAGCAACAAATGGATTCTTTATTTGATGTTTTTTCCAAATTTCAACATGAAAATCCCAAAAAAGCAAAACAAGCTGCTGAAATGGCGTTAAAACGTGCTGAAAATTCAGATGACACCAAAAATATTGCCAGAAGCTATTATTCTCTGGGAGTTGTCTCTTATACCTTTGGAAATTATGATGAAGCGATAAATTATCTAACGGAAGGATTACAAAATTATCAAATACTAGATGACCTTAACGGGATTTGCCTTTGCTATAAATGGCTGGGAAATGTGTATAATGAACTTAATCAGGTGAAGGAAGGGATGTCTTGCCTCACAAAATCCTTAGAAATAGCTCAGGAAATCGGCTGGGAAGAGGAGATCTTTAAGATCAACAACAATATCGGAATCTCATTCTTAATACAGGAGCACTATCCTGAAGCGATAACACATTTCAAAGCAGGTATAAATTATGATGCAGATACTATTTCAATAGTCAGGAGCCTGACCAATCTGGGACTTGCATATGAATCAAATGGTGACCTGGAAAAAGCCGGCGAACTGTATTTTAGAAGTATGGAATATTGCAGTGAGGATGATGAAAACTGTTTGTTGATGCCGTTGACACGTATGATCCATTATTATTATGAGATGGAAGAGTATGAAAAATCCATTGAGGTCTGTTTTCGCGTACTGGATATAGCAGAGCCAAACGACATGAAAAACGATATTATGATTACAACCAACTCCATAGGGTTATCAAATCTGAATCTTGGCAACTATGATGAGGCAATAAAATATTTTAAACAGACAGCTGAGATTGCCAAAGAGATCAATGAATCTGAACTTTATATGATCTATGCGAATCTATCTTATGCCTATGAAGGAAAAAAGGACTATAAACGGTCCTATGAATACCTGAATCTTGTATCTGAACTCAAAGACAGCATCTTTAATGCTGAAAAAAACCAGCAAATAGAGGAACTCATGGTGAAATATGAAAATGAAAAGAAAGAAAATGAGATTCTTCAGTTAAAACAGGAAAAAGAGTTGCAGGAAACAGAGATCAGTAAACAGCAGCTTATCAGGAATTTTATTCTCGGAGTAGCATTTTTAATCCTCTTATCAGCTTTGATTACCGTGTTCATTTATCAGCAAAAAATCCGTGACAAGAATTTATTGGCACAGAAAACTGAAGAGGTAAACAAACAACGCATTTTAGATATGTTGCATGCGCATGAAATTGATGCGATAAAAGCCAGTATCTCTGGACAGGAGAAAGCTAAAAAGGAAATAGCAAAAGAACTTCATGACAATATTGCAGGAGCACTTGCAGGTATAAAAATGAAACTTGGCAATTTGTACAATAATTATCCGGATTCTCAACTGAATAGATCAATTTCCAATCTGGATCAGGTATATCAGGATATCCGTATGTTATCCCATCATTTAATCCCCCCAAGGATTCTTAATACGTCCTTTACCGAGCTTATCAGGAAGTATGTCGATGAAATATCAGGATCAAATACAATAAATATTGACCTGATTTTACATCCAGAAGAAGATTTAAATGCCTTGGAAGATGAAGTAAAAGTTGAAATATATCGTATTGTACAAGAACTCTTGAACAATATCATAAAACATGCAAAAGCTGATATGGTGGAAATACAAATTATCCGGACAGTTGAGAAGATTAATATGCTGATAGAGGATGACGGGATAGGATTTGATCAACATAAGGTCCGGAATGGTATTGGAATCAGCAATATAACCTCCAGAGTTAAGGTTCTGAACGGAACTATTGATATTGATTCAGTGGAAGGGAGGGGGACCATCTTTAATATCGAAATTCCGGTAATTTGAATATAAGTAAAATGAATACAGAAAAAATCAAAGTCCTTATTGTAGATGACCATCTGATGTTTCTGGAAGGACTTATTGCGATGCTTAAGGGGCTTCAGGAAATAGAGATCGTGGGTTCGGCCCTGAATGGCAAAGAAGCACTTGGATTATTGGAAACAATGAACGTTCATGTTTTGATAACAGACCTTTCCATGCCTGAGATGGATGGCGAGGAACTCATTGAAAATGTTATCAAAAAATACCCTGAAATAAATATACTGATTTTGAGTACCTATAGTGACGGACAGGTCATCGAACGGATGATTAAACGGGGAGTGAGGGGCTATTTATTAAAAAATGCTGAAAAGAATGAATTTATAAAAGCGATTCACACACTCAACAACGGCGAAAAATATTTTTCTGAAACGGTAAAAAACGAATTTATCCAAAGTACATTTTCAAATAAAAAGGCAGATGTCCCTTTCAGATTAAGCAGGCGAGAAAAAGAGATCCTGAAATTGATCTCTTCAGAATGCACAACTGCTGAAATCGCCGAAAAATTGTTTATAAGTCAGAATACCGTAAATACCCACCGTAAGAATTTACTATCAAAAATCGGAGTAAAAAACACAGCAGGTCTTGTAAAATTTGCCATTCAGAATGGTTATATCGAAGCGTAAATAATGGCATAGGGCATAGCGTATGGAGCAAAGTGTATTCCTGTCTGGCAATAAAAAACCGCCTCACAAAACCATGAGACGGCTTTTTATTTTATAGTTCATAGTAAATACTCCTATAGCTAAGGAGCAGAGATATTAATAGCGGCACCCCCACTGGATGCCAATGAAATTTCAAGTTCGGTGTTGCTGTCTACCTGCATCTCTTCAATTGCATAGGAAGTGGGATTTTTACGGTAATCAGCATCTTTGCCATCTTTATAAATGGTGGCGGTATATTCGATGCCTGGTGTCAGAAAATCAAGGGATATTTTTGTTGTTCGTGGGTTTTCATCTGTAATAGAACCTACGAACCACTGGTTTTTACCACGTACCTGACGTGCTATCGTGATATACGCACCAATACTTCCCTCAAGTACTTTTGTCGTTTCCCAGTCGACAGCCACATCTTCAATAAATTTAAATGCCGGATGTCCTTCATAGTTTTCCGGAAGGTCACAAGCCATCTGCATGGGTGAATATAGAACAATATACAAAGCAAGTTGTTTTGCCAGAGTCGTGTTTATCTGGTTGTTGGGCTGAGTGGGCAGCTTTATATCGAAAACTCCGGGGGTGTAGTCCATAGGTCCGGACAACATCCTCGTGAAAGGCAGGATTACTGTGTGGGAGGGAGGATTGCCTCCGTCGGGGGACCAGGCTTCATATTCCTGTCCACGTGCCCCTTCACGGGAGATCATATTCGGAAAGGTACGGCGTTCGCCGGTGTCCTTGATTGGTTCGTGCGCTACGATAGCCACTTTATGACGTGCGGCAGTTTCGATAACCTTTCTGAAATGGCGCACATAAAACTGTCCGTGATGATAACAACCGTTTGTGAGCGTATCACCGTTTTCAACATAACCTGTTTTAACAGCCTTCATACCATGATCTTCAAGAAACTGGAAGGCTTCTTCCAACTGGCTTTCATAATTCTCAATACCGGCACCTGTTTCATGATGACCGATGATGTAAACATCTTTTTCCTTTCCGTATTTGCTCAATGCATCAATATCGTAGTCCGGATATGCTGTTGAAAACTTAAACCCTGCGCCTGAGTTCATCCATTGACCGTCCCATCCATAATTCCAACCTTCCACAAGAACACCGTCAAATCCGTGTTTTGCTGCGAAATCGATATATTTTTTAGTGTTTGCTGTATTGGCAGCATGTTTGGGCCCCTGATTCCAGGTGCCTGTATTTATGTGCATCTCCCACCATATTCCGACATATTTCCCTGGTTTGAACCACGATACATCTCCGATTTTGTTGGGCTCATTTAGGTTGAGGATCATATAATTGGTAATGAGATCTCCCGGGGATTCAGCAAGTTGTATGGTGCGCCAAGGCGTTTTTGATGGTGTTTTCATAAAGCACTTTACATTATTGGTAGTGCTCCAGGGTACCAGATCACATTTCAGATTTTTGTTCCTGCCTTCCAGAACCATGCTTGAATAGTCATACAGGTTAGCTTCATGAATACTCAGATATTTCCCGCTTTTTGTATGGATAGTGAGTGGCGTGTGTACTTTTTTTAATGTGCTGACGGGTGATTTTTTATAGATGTATTCATACCTGTTTCCCTCATAAGCCGGAATCCACCATGCCTCATTGTCTTCGGAAAAATTAAACTCTGTCAGCTCATCCATGATCTCAAATTCACCAAGCTTATCCTGTTCGGGAAATGCATACCTGAATCCTACACCATCGTCAAAAATCCGGAAGACGATATTCAGCATCCTGCCTTTTTTATTCTTTTCCTTAAGAGAGATCGCGTATTCTTTTACATAATTCCTGATAAGTCGTTGCTCTCCCCAGGGTTGTTCCCAGGTCTCGTCCATAGATGTGGAATCAATCTTTTCAATTACAAAATGCTTGCTTAACGGTTCCTGATCTTTGATTAGAAAACCAAGTCTGGAATCGGTAATTGCCATTGTATTGTGATATACCACATTGTAATAGGGATCGCCGGTTTTGGTGAGCATAAATTCAACTTTTACATCTCCTTCAGGGGATGTCATGCTAATGTGTTGTTCAAGATTTTTTTTCTTACAAGCACTGAAAATCAGTATATTAACAGTGATTATGTAAAGTGTCAGTTTCATTGAATAAAAGTTTTTCATATCCAGTGTTATTGTTTTTTTTGCGTAAATGTTTTTTTCAATAAAAGTATTGCTGAGGTATTTGATTTGATGACATAGGTATCCATATATGGAATTTTCTTGTCTGATAATAAATCTGTTACTTCAGTGACGTTATCAAAGAATGCGTTTAATTCTGTTAGATCCATCAACTGATCCCTGGTGCTGTTGTTGATCAGTATTACAATTGATTCGGAATCATTCTCCCGGTTATACATGTACACGTTGTTTTGTGGTATGTAATGACGCAACGTTCCATCAACAAGTGCAGAATGGTTTTTGCGCAGATTCAGTATTTTCTTTAAATGGTCAAAGACGTCATTTTCTTCCGGGGTTCTTCCTTCAGGGGTAAATGCATTGCGGGGATCATCCTTCCAGCCACCGGGAAAATCCTCGCGTATCACGCCATGCTCTCCTGACCCTTTCATAAGGATCTCTGATCCGTAATAGATCTGTGGTATACCCCGTGTGGTAAGAAGAAAGGTCAGTGCGAGTTTGTATTTTTGGATATCTTCGCCAATCGTATAAAAGAACCTGTCCATGTCGTGATTGTCGAGGAATATCATATTGTCTGACGGATTATAGTACATAAAATCACGACTTAGTATCTGATGCAACTCTTTAAGATCACCTTCCTTGCCAAATGCTTTATGTGTAGCAAAACACAACGGGAAATCCGTAGTACTGCTCACTCCGGAAAGAAACGGTTCATTTGTCAGGGGATTTTTTGAAGCCCAGTGCGCTTCTGTGCCTACATCATCAATCCATGTTTCTCCTACAATAAAAAATCCGGGATATTCCTGGTAAATACGATCTGTCCAGGTTTTCATAAATTCCTGCTTGTTAAAAGGATAGGTATCCATGCGAATGCCATCCAATCCGGCATATTCAATCCACCAAATGCTGTTTTGAATAAGGTAATTGGTTACCAGCGGATTGTCATGGTTCAGATCCGGCATGGTGGGAACAAACCATCCCTTTTCCATCAGATCAACATCACTTTCTACTGCATAGGGATCACTAAGGGAAGGTATGGAGAAATTGGATGTTTTAAAATCCGGATAATAATGAAACCAGTCCTTTGATGGCATGTCTTCCATCCACCAGTGTTCTGACCCGCAGTGGTTGAAGATCATGTCCATGATAAGTTTCATGCCATTAGTGTGTAGCTGATCCGCCAGTTCCCGATACAATGTATTGTCACCATAACGATCATCTATCTTGTAATAGTCGGTGGTTGCGTATCCGTGATAGGAGTACTCAGTCATATTGTTTTCAAGCACAGGATTCAGCCAGAGGGCTGTTACACCCAGGTCGTTAAGGTAACCGATCTTTGATAGTATCCCATCCAGATCACCGCCATGTCTGCCACTATGAAATTTGCGGTTCAACCCTTCTTTAAGTCCCTCTACCTCATCATTATCCGTATTGCCATTAACAAAGCGGTCCGGAGTGATAAGGTAGATAACATCACGCTGGTCAATCGTTTTACGGGAAGCCGGATCTTCACGCTCCCTGAGTTCATAGGTTTTGGTGCGATGTTTATTTTCATAGGTAAATGTTAGTGGAAAGTTTCCTGGTTCGGTGTTTTTATTTATTGCCAGATCGACAAAAAGGTAGTTTCGGTTGTCTGTCCGGTGGATCTTTTCTATCACAATACCTTTATGTTCAATCGTGATTTCAGTATTTGAGATGTCGGGTCCATAGATCATGAGCTGAAGATGGTTGCCCTGCATTCCTGTCCACCAGAAAGGCGGTTCGATCCGCTCAATATCCTGAGCCCTGAGGCTTTGACTGATCAGGATCAGGAGAACGATGTAGAGTTTGTACATTGATTTCATTGAGTTTGAGCCTATAATTTAGAAATTCGTTTTACAATAGTTTGATCAGACATCTGCAACTGCAGCAGGTAAAGCCCCGGGGATAAATCATTGATGTCAATGACGAATTCCCCGGTGGCTGTCCGAAATTTTTGTGATTTAATGATCTTTCCATGCAGATTAAAGATGTTTAGAGACAAATCCGTTTCTGTACTTCTGTTCAGGATAATTGTTACGTTATCGGAAGCCGGATTTGGATATATATTGAATTGTTGAAAAGGGTCTACAGATGTAATTTCCTGAGCTATGGCGGATACTTCTTCGGATAAATGTTCACCCCGTTTATTTGCATTAGCTACTTTGTAATAATAGGTTTCTCCGATTGTCTGATCTGTGGCATCGGTGTAGGAAGTATTATTTACAGTAAGCGTAGTGAGGAGCTCATAGGATCCGCCGGAGGGTTTTCTGTAAATACGTACTTCACCGCTGATCACCGTTCCATTATCCCATGACAACTTAATGCCTTTGGGGGTATTGGATGTGGAGAGATTCTGAACCGCCTCCGGAAGGACAAAGTGCATAAGCTCCATTTCCGGGGTGGTAACAGGATAATTGGTGTAGATCCTGAATTCACCCGGCTGAAGGATTATTTCCATTTGTACATCATTTACAGATTCTTCCAGTCCTCCGGAAAAGTAATCATACCAGGTGCCGGTATAAGGGAAATGGGTGCTTATATTTGCCTGCCCCACATCCAGATTCCCGATAATATAAACACTCATTTCACTGCTATTAGAGGGATTTTGGTTGAGATTGATTAATGTTAATTCTTTGACAAGCGAAGCATCACCGGTCACGGAGAATTGTCTGCCGTCAAAGAGGTTTTGTTTTGTTGTCAGGTCGAGTATCGCTTGTATCGTTTTAAATACCTTTAAATTTTCCGGATCATGGTAGAGATCCCATCCGACAGGTTTTGGTGAAGTACGGCACCCGTTATCGATCGTTGTGCCATCTTCACATAGATTGATGGAGTATGCATATCCCAATTCACCAAATTGCCAAAGCATTTTAGGTCCGGGGATGGTATAGAAAAAGGCCGAAATAGCTTTTACCCTATCAAGTGCTGTTTCTTTCTCTTTGGTATCGTAACTATTTTTTGCAGTACCATAATGCATAAGCTCATACATAATCCGCTCTTCATCATGGCTTTCGAAGTAGGAGACAAGGTTTGGTGAGTCCCATCCGCGTGCCTGATAGCTGGCCCATGAAATATCTTTTGCAACACCCAGAGCCAGGTCTTTGTAATCCCAATGGCTGTTGCCCCATAGCATCATGCCGTAATTCGCCAACTCTTTTTCTTCCTCGTTATCTGCCAGATGTTCAAGTATCACATACGTATCGGCATCTGTCGCCCAGATTTCATCGGCCATTCGTTTGAGTATATTTATGCGGCTGTCATCTTTCTGACTCCACAAACCTACATCTGAATTAACTGTCTGAGTAAATCCTTTTGAAAGGTCAAACCTGAAACCATCAACATGATATTGCTTTAACCAATAGTTGAGGGTTGTATCCATATAGTACTGAGTAAGAAGGCTTTCATGATTCATGTCATAAAATACACTATATGGATGTGTTGCATCAACATTAAACATCGGATTATCACCTGTAACTTTATAATTCTCAAAATCAAACCACATGGCAACATATGGATTCGGCAATTCCTGGTGGTTGAAAACCATATCAAGAATCACTGCCATGTCAAGGGCGTGGGCTGAATCGATTAACTGTTTTAAGGCATCTGAAGTCCCGTAGGCCTTGTCCGGAGCAAACATAAAGGTAGGGTTATACCCCCAGCTGTTATTTCCTGCAAATTCCTGTACCGGAAGAAGTTCAATAGCATTTACACCCAAATCTTTCAGGTACGTAAGGCTGTCAATAATTTGAAGGTAATTACGATGATTTTCATCAAAGAAATCCCGGACCAGTAATTCATAGATAATAAGGTCTGTACTGGCAGGCTTTTCAAAGGCATCGTTTTTCCACTGATATTCCTCAGCACCTGTACGGAAAACAGCAAAACGGTTTTCCCACCAGTTGCCTTTTTTTGCATCATCAGAAACTGTTTTAAGACCCGGATATATGCTTGCAGGAATATATTGGTCGTTTTCACTGTCGAGTATCTTTGCGGTAAAAGGATCTGCAATAAACAGGTTCTCATCAACAAGGTATTGAAAGGCATATTCTTCCTGAGCTGTCAGATCCGTGATTTCAATCCAGAAGAAATCACCGTCTTTGTTCATTAAGTATTCAGGTAATACTTCCCAGCTACTAAAATCTCCAAGTGCATATACAGATGTTTTTCCGGGTGCCAGCAGGCATAATGTCACTTTTGAATTATCTGCATTATGATAATTTATGCCGGGAATGATGCCGGATGGTTTTATCAGGTTAGGGCTGTTTTCTGAAATAAGGTATTGAAAAGAAACCGTTTCAGTATTACCGTTGCTGGTGGCCTCCAGGCGTACAGTAGAATAGCCTGAGGCTTCTGTGACTGTATGTGTGTATTCATATTCAGAAATGCCTGCTTCGGAGTCAGTCAGTACATCATTGATATAAAGCTGATAATCAGCGGTTACAGGCGTTTCAGCCGTTATGGCTATTAGCTGGTTATGCACTACAAAAAGTGGCTTTTGGGACGGTGAATTCAGGATTAGCTGAAAACTACCATCCCAAAAGTCCGTAGTATAATCGGTCGTTTGGCCATCACTCCAGTCATTACCTTTAAGGAGCATACCTATCTGCTCTTTACTGCTAATGTCCTGGGTGAAGAAATCCGAGGGAATAAAGGTGATGTGAAAGAGGGTAGACCCGGAGTTGGTTGTTTTGGTACATTTAGCATGACCGGATTTGGAAGGGTCCGAATCCGCTGGATTTACATTGTAGTTGGCATCAATGTCCTCACCTGGTATCCAGACCCAGATGTAGGCGTCTGTAAGATCCGCCAGAGGAGTTCCTGTCACGTCCCATGTGACAGTTATTTCATCATTGCTTTGAAATAGCATAGGAGAAATATCCGGTGTTATGGATTCTTTTGCCGAGGTCCATAATGTTAATCCCAGAAGCACTATTGTTAGCAATGTTTTGTTCATCTGTATTTTTTCGTTTACGTTTTTTGAATTTTATAGAAGATATGGGGAATAGAAATCCCCCATATCTATCTCAAGAAGTAGTACTCGCCAGTACCTGTATTAAATGAAACAGTATAAGTGCCGCTTTTTGCCGGTATATTCGGGCCTTCCTGCACACCAATACCTCCGGGAAAGTCTGCTGATCCCCAGTTTACTGTCCATGCATTGTCTGCCCTGAATTTTGCTTCTCCATCTACCAGTGTGATCGTTTTGGACCACAGGAACGGATTAACCGGATTCTGTATCATATCCGTATCAGTGGTCCAGTCGCCAGGCTGCTGAGCTGAGCCGATAATCCCGATCTCATCGTACGGAGTTGAACGGTCTTCTTTTATAAACATATACTCACCGGTAATATCATGGAATCGTACCAGATACGTTCCGGATTTTACAGCAATATCCGCTCCTCCGCCAACACCAATGCCGGTAGGATAGTCTGTACCTCCCCAGTTGTCAGCCCAGTCATTGTCTGCACGGAATTTAGCAACCCCTTCGGTAAGCGTAACGGTAAGTGTCCACAAATGAGGATCATCTGCATCAGCTGTCATATCGGTGTCAGAATCCCAGCCATCAGGTGTTGCAGTGCCTATTAGTCCTATTGTAGTAAATACTTTAGGAGAAAGTAATTTAAAATTATACGCCAGGGTATTATCATTGAAGGTCACTTCATAATAACCTTCTGTTGGTATGGAAATATCACCTCCTCCTACAGAACCTGTGCCATCCGGGAAGGAAGAACCACCCCAGTTGTTCGGGTCCCATGCATCATTTGCCCTGAATTTAGCGGCTCCTACTTTCAGGTAAACCATTATTTTCCAGGTATATTTATCGATTTTTGCCGGATCAGCAAGTTGCATATCTGTATCTACGTCCCATCCTCCGGCAGTAGCGGAGCCTATAATGCCCATCGAACAGAAGTTTCCGCATTCGCTGGTTTGATAGGTCGTTGCCGTTCGTGCAATGGTATCTGAATATACAGTGGTCATGTCTTCTGCTTCATTGACGACAGATTTTACTCTCAGGTATACGGTTGATTCTTCATAACCCGGTAGTCCGAGTGAAAGCATGGCATTATTCATTTTTTCTACCGTTATATCACTGGAATTCTCACCGGTACGGATCAGCTCTTTGGCGTCAAGGAACATGTTGTTATCTGCAATTTGTATAATATAATCAACTGATAGCTGTATCCCGTAATCAGCCCTGCTCCATTCAAATTCTTCATATGTTTCTGTAGCATTTTCTGGCAGTAATTCCACCGGAAGTGACGTTTCCGGATTTGATAATTCCGGACTGATAAATGAGCTCGGTTCACCAAGCATGGGCTCCGGATCACTATTGTCACAACAGGAAGTGAAAAGTGCTGCTATGATACATAAAATGCTTATTGAACTTAGTATTATATGCTTTTTCATTGTATTCTGACTTTTAATATTAATTATAGCCATAATTTTGTTCCAGATTTGGGTTGGCATTACGGTCATCACTAGGAATAGGATAGAGGTCGCGGTAGGATGCAGTTGCCGTACCCTCCTGAGTATTTCCTTTCCATTCCCAGACATAATCCCCTCCGGTAAATTTTCCGAATCTGATCAGATCGGTCCTTCTGTGCGCTTCCCAGTATAACTCTCTTCCGCGTTCATCAAGAATAAAATCTAGTGTAAGTTCATTCATATTGATGTTTCCGGAAGTATTACCATAAGCACGTTCTCTCAATTCATTTACAAAAGAAAGCGCTGTGCCTGTATTTCCTCCTGAAGCGCCTCTTAACGTGGCTTCTGCATACATCAGATAGGCATCACCCAGCCTGAATACCGGAAAATCAGTACTTACAAAGGTAGGATGGGAGTTTGGAGCCGAACCTCCTGTAGATGTGACATTTTTGAATTTTGTCACTCCAACACCTTGAGTGAATGTGCCGACATTCGTTATGTCCCACTCCCAGTTGTCCGGATTGAAATAAAACATTCCTCTTTTGTCCGTAATAGCCTCAAATTCAGGGTCTGACGATGAGAAATCCGACTCATTGACGTTGAACATATTTTGCACAAAATCACTTATTGTACGTATGCCTCCCCAGCCACCATCAATACCATTCAGTGGCATACCACCACCATTTGAAGCATGTAGCATAAATGTCATCCCTCCGTACTGTTGTGTGTTCTGCCCGTCAAACGTAATCGGGAAAATGATCTCAGGGCTCTCATGGTTGTCAGCACAGAACAATCGGTTATAATCCGGATCAATCGAATATCCACCGTTTAGGACCTTGTTGATCTGTGCTAAGGCTTCATCATACATTTCAGTTCCGGTATACACTTTTGCATTCATGTATAGTTTGGCAAGCAACATCCAGGCGACACCTCTGTCAACACGTCCATATTCGTTTTCACGCGAGTTAACGAGTGTGTTTTCAATATCATTGATCTCTGATACGATGTAATTGAATAATTCTGCACGCGTGATCCGTTCAGGGAAGAAGGCTCCGGGAATATTATCTTCATTAACAAACGGGACATTCCCAAAAAGATCCAGTGCATTCCAGTACGAGAAAGCTCTTAACAACCGGGCTTCTGCCTTGTACGTTTCCAGTTCTACTAGAAAATCGCCGGAGGCACTTTCGAGACGGGAATTCACGTTCCGAATAAATTCATTTGCTACACCTATTGAATAGTAAATACGCAAGTACATGGCATAGATAAACCGGTCATTTGGTGCCCAGGTTTGCCAATGGAAATTTTTAATGGTCTGGTCATCCCATGCTATAATTGCTTCATCGGTTGATAACTCCTGCATTTCCCAGTAGATCCGTACAAAGCTTGTAAAGTTCTGATCGCTGAATATGTGGATCTCCGGGTTTCCACCTCCACCACCATTCTGGCCGGTTACGGCGAAACTGGAATATATCTTTGCCAATGCCTGTTTGTAGGCGGCATCATCGTTAAATACCTTGTTTGAAGAGGTCTGCCTTGGATCAATGGTATCGACATCAAGATCGCTGAGACAAGATGTTATCAGTATCAAAGACAGAAGAATGTATAGGTAATTTTTAATTGTTTTCATCATTTTCAATTTTTTGATCTAAAAATTAAGGATCAGTCCAAGTAAATACGTCCTGGGTCTTGGATAAATGGTCTTGTCAACACCTTTGTCCACTTCCGGGTCTATTCCGGTATAGTTGGTGATCACAAAAACATTCTGAACTGTAAGGCTTACCTGTCCGGTTAATTTCTCCGTGAATAGTTTATTGAAATTATATCCAAGGTTCATGTTGTCCATCCGGAAGAATGAAGCATTTTCCAGGTAGAAATCCGACCAGAACTGAGCCGTCATAAATTGTGTCCTTTCCACATCTGTCAGGATATTGCTTCTGTATCCGGACTGATTGTATATGTTTTGATAAATGCCCATATTCGAGGCATTGTTGTTATACACGTAATTGTCGAAGTTAAACCTTCCGGAAAAGGAGAATATGACATTTTTGTAGCTTGCATTTGATGAAA
>JBNKDZ010000425.1:0-9099 GCA_050288525.1 Cyclobacteriaceae bacterium | reverse complement strand
GATCTCAGGTGTAACTATCCAAATGGTGTCCTTTGCTTCACTATCTGTAGTGATCCATCCGAGATCGCCACTTACAGGTAATTTGTTTTTATAATCATCCGTAACTTCGGCAAACACATAAAGGTTCTTATCGTCCCATTGTACCCTGAACCATCCTGACTGGTCTTCCGGCCCTGTAATACCGCTCATAAATTCATGATCCATTTGATATCGGGGTATATTTTTCCATTCATCATCTTTCCCGTCCATCGTGATGGTATTTGTGGTTTTTACAGCATAACAAATGGTGTCGACCACCGGTCCGGGAGCAAGGCTGAAAATCATGGTGCCATAGGTAGAGGTGTTTTGCCATGGCTGGTCGTTAAGGTGTGAGTTCCATGCCACGGAGCCTTCTCTGGCTTGTGAGTCGTTATCTGCTATAGCGGCGTCAAATCCAACCTTTTGATTAACTACTGGTTTTATGGAATCGTTGTTGAAAAGGATGTTCCAGGGGATGGCAATCTCAAAATTGAACCGGGTGGGGGACACATCAATTTGTGCCAGCTGAATGTCGTTAAATGTCGGGGCATTACCACTTATTACATCATAGTCATAGTTGAACCGGTATTGCCGGTCATCGTTTCCACTGGAGAAATTGCTGGTTTTTTCATGGTTGAGGTCAAAATACAATTCAAAATTGTCATATTGCCAAGGGTCGAGCGCCAGTTCTTTTGTAAATTCTGCGGTGGTAAGCAGCATCAACGTTGTATCCTGATCGAGTTTAAACTGTCGTTTGTATGATACATAATCCCTTGCCTGTTCAACCAACGCTACCGGATCAGGTAGCAGTTTATCTGCAGGGATATCCTTCGGGAAGTATTCCGAATACAGCTCTGAAAGTTCTTTCAGTCGTGTTTGATCTTTCATAAATCCAGCTATTCGGATAAACGAAATTATATTGTTACAAACTTCATCTCTTTTGCCTGAAGCAATTCCTTCTTCAATATTCTTGCGTAATTCACTGCCCTGAGTTGTCAGGCTAAGCAGCATCTGTGTCGAATCGTTTAACAACATTCCGGTAAATGCCTGATATACCGGTGTACGGGTCAGGTCTCCGGTTTCCAGTTGGAAAGGAACATTCAGGTTTGGTGATTCAGCGATCATGATCAGACTTACCGAATCTGTCACGGATTTGATCATCAGGGAGGTAAATTGTCCGTCAATACCAACAGATCCAAGAATCTTTCGCTGGTCGTTGATCTCGATGAGGCAACCTAATCCTATGGGGCATCGCTCGCCTGATTTCAGGTATACCGGTCGGGTCATTTTGAAATAGGCATCTTCACTTTCAAACAATAGCTGATTGTCAAATGCCCTGGAAAACCCTGTAAGATCGTTCAAGGTTGTAGAACAGATGATTTGGTTATTATCATAGGTAAGTGTGGTCTGATCCATGTTTAGCGGGCCGCCTACTTTTGTGGAAAAAAGATCTGTAAGCGTTGACTGGCTTGTTTTTTCCAGAGTCTGGTATACGGGAATGCAATTTGACTGGTCATGATTTATTACCAGACCGGAAGTATTATAGGAATAGGATAGCAAACTTTTGATAGTCGCCTTGTTTTTCGATCCTTCAATACCATACTGGTCGAGGCTTTGATCCGTATTCAGAAAATTTTCTTCTTCAAGTTGAAGCGACATTACAGCCAGGAACAGGTCTGAAAAGCCGGATGTATTGACTGGATCAGTACTTTTCAACCCTTTTTCTTTCAGATGAATGATGTTTGAGTTTGTGACAATAGCATAACAATACTTGTCGATGTCAAGCTTGCCGGTAAAATCATCCATGTAATTATCAAATTTCTGTAATGCCTGTGCATCAGGCACCTTGTCAGGTCCCTTTATCTCCTTTTTACATGAAAAAAGAACGGGGATGAGAAGGAAAATTATTGTTTTTGTGACTCTGTTCATGATTATACTCTTTTGTTGTAAAACGGGATTTTGTTATTTTTTAGTTCGCTTACAATTATTCATACCTAAGTGAAGTTACCGGGTTACGGTTTGCTGCTCTGTATGCCTGCCAGCTTACGGTTAGGATTGCAATAGCTATAGCAATGATACCTGTAATGGCGAATACCGGCCATTCGATGGATGTACGGTAAGCAAAATTTTCGAGCCACATTTTCATGGCGAAATAGGAAATGATGCTTGCTATGCTAAAGGAAATTATCACCCATCCAAGGAACTTCTTCGTCAGCAATACCATGACCTGTGATGTACGGGCTCCGATTGTTTTGCGTATACCGATCTCCTTGGTCCTTTGTTCGGCAGTAAACAGGGCAAGGCCAAATAAACCGAGACATGATATAACGATGGATAACGAAGTGAACAGGAGTGCCAGCCTGCTCAGATGTTTTTCCGTGTCATAATTTTTTGCATATTCTTCATCAACAAACAGGGGAGTGAAAGGCACACTCTCATCGAATGAGGTAAAGGTTTTTTCGATGTTTGCCAGTGCTTGTTTACGCATTTTACCGTTATAACGGATCATAGTAAAATATGTATCTCTTGGGCGGTTGATCATCATTAGCTGTTCGATAGGACGATGCATGCTTCCTATATGAAAATCTTTTACTACACCGACTATCGTCGCTTTTCTTCCCCAATAGTCGATTCTTTCTCCTATCGGATCTTTAAATCCCATGGTTTTGGCAAATTTTTCATTTATCAGAATCGAATTGGTATCTGAAGCATATTCTTCGTTAAAATCACGACCTGTGATGATGTCGACATGGAATGTTTTGCTGAAGTCATGATCGACATGGAGATATGAAATGATATAGTTTAATTCCGGGTCTTTGCCCCTCCATTTCGGGTCTGACGTGTTGCTATTGACATTCAGAGGTGAATTGTCGGTGTACGAAACGGATAGTACACCAGGCTGTTTCTCCAGTTCGTTTTTAAACGCGTCCCGGTGTTTTGAAATCAGAAGTGTTTGCGGGAAGTACACCACATTATCCTCATCAAGTCCCAGGGTTTTGTTTTGTATATATTTGATCTGTTTGAATATCAGAAGAGAGGATATTATGAATACTATGGTGATCACAAACTGGAAGATTACCAATGTCTGTCGCAGACGTGGTAATCCACTGCCAGGACTCGCAATGCTTTTAAGAACAGTAATTGGTTTGAAAGAAGACATATACATCGCAGGGAATATACCAGCAAGTAATCCTGTTAGTATCGGAACAATAGTTACAATACCCAAAACAGGGAGATTTCCCGGATTAAGGGTCAGATTCTGCTCTATCAGTTGATTGAAGGCCGGTAATGCCAGAACAACGATCAGGAAAGATAAGAGAAAACTTATAAACGTAAGCGTCAGTGCTTCATACAGAAATTGGCGGAAAATATGTTTTTTACCTGATCCGAAAACCTTTTTTACTCCGACTTCTCTGCCTCTTTTGGTAGCAATGGCAGTAGCCAGATTTGTGTAATTCATGCAGGCAAGGAAAACGATAAACAAAGCAACAGCAGAAAATATGCGTACATATACTATCAGACCTGAAGGGTTTTCTTTCGATCCGTTGAAGTCTTCGAAAAGATGATATTCTTCAAAAGGTTGTACAAAGAAGGAGGGGAGATTCCAGGTGCCATGTTTTTTATAAATATCATTGATCTTTTGGTCGAGTACTTCAGGGGGAGTCCCCGGCTGTGCCTGTATAAAACTCATCATACTGAAATTTCCCCAGTTGGAAAGGTTATCGGTGTAATATTCGAAATATTTGCTGTAGGGTATGATATAATCAAATTCAAGTGTTGAATAGGAGGGCACATTAGCGAAGACACCTGTAACAGTAAACACCTCTTCCCGGGCATCACGTATACGTATAGGCTTTCCAATGGGATTTTCATCGCCAAAATATTTATGGGCAAGATCTGCGGATATTACCACCGAATTCGGGTCTTTTAAAGCTTTAGAGGAATCTCCCAGGATAAAAGGGAAGGAGAATATATTGAAAAAAGAGCTGTCAGCATAGTATCCTTGTTCAAAAAACATCTTGTCTTCCAGTCTGAACAACAATTCTCTTGGCCATGTTACACGTGTAGCTGAAACAACTTCCGGTACTTCCTTTTCTATCGCCGGCACCAGTGGTCCTGTCATGCTTACATCAACAGGGGTGTTGCCATCAGAAAAATGGATTATTTTATGCAGGATGTAAATATCATCTCCGTTAGCATGGAACTTATCAGTACGTACTTCATGATGCACCCATAAAAGGATCAGAATGGCACTTGCCATACCTAACGAAAGCCCGACAATATTTAAAAGTGAGTATTCCTTAAATCGCCGTATATGCCGGAGGGCAAATTTGAAATTTTGTGGTTTCATATTCAAATTTTTCACTGTTTCCTTACGTAGTTTAAATAGTGTGCCTGAATTTTAATGAGTTGTAAATCAGGTATTTGTGATTTAAAGAATTTGTTTGTCGTAAAATATCTTTACATGCTTGTGTATCATAACCGGACAATTTGAAAATCCCGGAACTGTATGCTCCGGGATATCCTGTTTTTGATTTATAACACCTGGTCTGTTTGTAAACATGGTTTTCGTTATATTACCAGTGAATCCGGATCGACTGTCTCCAGCTTTTTCTTTTCTTCTTCCGTGATAACTTTTCCATCGAACAGATTAATCACCCTGTGAGCAAATCCGGCATCCCGGTCGGAGTGTGTTACCATGATGATTGTTGTTCCTTCCTTATTCAGTTCGGTCAGCAGTTTCATTACTTCCAACCCGTTTTTGGAGTCCAGGTTACCGGTAGGTTCATCCGCCAGCAACAGTTTAGGATTAGCCACGACTGCACGACCGATAGCCACTCTTTGTTGTTGACCTCCTGACAGCTGTTGAGGGAAGTGCCTCTTACGATGACCGATCTTCATGCGTTCAAGCACTGCCTCGACCATTTGTTTTCTTTCTGAAGCTTTTAATTTCAGGTAGATCAGGGGCAGCTCGACATTTTCATAGACATTCAGTTCGTCGATAAGATTAAAGCTCTGGAATACAAATCCGATATTTCCTTTTCGCAACAGGTTCCTGTGACGTTCCTTAAATTTGGATACCTCCTTGTCATCGAAGAAATATTGCCCGTCAGAAGGATTGTCCAACAACCCGAGAATATTGAGCAGCGTAGATTTACCGCATCCCGAAGGCCCCATAATGGCAACAAATTCCCCTTTTTTAATGTGAATATTCACCTTATTCAATGCAGTGGTCTCCACCTCCTCAGTACGGAAAATTTTCGAAAGTTCATTTATTTTTATCATAATGGTATTTTTGCATGGAGCAAAGCGCAAAGGGCAAAGCGTAAATATTGCCGATTGTACTCATTCCGAATTTTTTAAAATTGATTTTCTGAAATTTGTTATTTTTCTACTTAACGCATCCAATGATTCAAGGAAACTGTTAAGTGTTGCTTCATCTATAATATTTCTGTTATAAACAATCACTAAAATATTTACTACTTCAAATACCGATCTTCTGGAAATATTCAGGAAATGAGAGAATTCTTTTTGTGAAAAGGATCCTGATCCTTCAGCAATGTTATTTGAAATGCTTAAAGAAGCTCCCCGAAGTTGTTCGGCGACACGATATTTTTTCGATTCTTCGAGTTTGTCAGCAATATCAAAAAGTTGATCATTTAGAGAAATGGATATCTTCCATATCTCTAAATTCATAAATCTGAAATTTATCATATTAATATATTCAATTGTTAAAAATTGCAACATAATAATATTTTTTACCTTCATTATAATAGCATTTACAAAACTCTTTGCTCTTTGCGCTATGCGCTTAGCTCTACGCGCTAACGCAACACCAACTTATCATTATCCCCGAACACATCATAGCTTGAGGTGACGACTTTTTCGCCTTTTTCGAGACCTTCGATCACTTCGTAGTATTGGGGGTTTTGTTTGCCTATACGTATGTTTCTTTTTACAGCAACCTGCTCGTCAGGTCCCAGGACAAAGACCCACTGGCCTCCGGTCGACTGGAAGAATCCGCCGCGTGCTATCAGGGTGGCCTGCTGGGTTTCTCCCAACTGAAGGCTGATATGGTAGCTCTGACCTGTCCGGATGTTCTCCGGAAGCTTTCCTGTAAATTTCAGGTCGACCTCAAACCGTCCGTCCCGAACTTCCGGATACACCTTGAACAACTCAAGATGGAAGGTGTCTTCCTGGCGCTCGAATGAGGCAGTAAGACCTCGTCGTATACGGTCGATGTAATGTTCATCGATCTCAGCTTTGATCTTATACGAAGTAAGCACATTCACCTGGCCTATTCGCTGACCGGCAGATATTGACTGTCCAAGTTCGGCATTAAGCAAGCCAAGCTGCCCGTCAATAGGGGCTTTAATATTCAGATCTTCCTGGCGCTCGTAGATAAGGCTGAGGTTGCGTTCCATATTTTTCAGGCTAAGAGTGATCTTGGCAACCTGATTTTTCCGGTATACCGAGTCCTGTTTGTCTCTTCTGATGGACAGTTCGCGCAATTTTTTAGACATCTCAAAGTCCTCTTTTGATTTCAGGAACTCTTCACGGGATATAAGTTCTTCATCATAGAGCTCCTTGTTTTGTTTGTAGGTTCGCTCTTTCTGTATCAGATCAAATTCAAGATTTATCAGTTCCCTTTCCAACGAAAGTTTTTGTTGTTCCATATTGATCTGGGTCTCCCTCAGGAAGTTGGATTTTTCCGCTAGCTGGGCCTCGCTGTTCAGGATGTTGAGGTTAAGGTTGGTATTGCTTAACCTGAGTATTACATCGTCTTTATGGACCATGCTTCCTTCCTCGATCAGGATCTCTTCGACAATACCGCCTTCTACCGCATCCATGTAGATGGTGGATATAGGCTCTACCACACCAATGATCCGGATGTAATCCTGAAAAGGACCGTATTTTACTTCTTCAATCGTGATCTTGTCCTTGTCGATACGATAGGTACTGGACGAATCCCTGAATACAAGAGCCAATGTGATGATTATCAGAAAGGCACCGCCAATGATATATTTCCAGTGTTTGGGCTTAATTACCCTTTTGTCTTCAATCTTCCTGTCCATAATTTTCAAGATATGATCCTGTCAGATAATAACGGATCGTTTTTTCCATTAAAAATAATTGTAATTCTGTTCTTAATTGTTCTGCTTTGGCTTCAGCAAGCCTGTTTTTTGCTTCATAATACTCCATGATGCCAATCAGCCCTTTTTCACGTTTCTTTTCAGCTACTATAAATGCCTGTTCGATGCTTTCTGTTCCTTTAACACCGGATTTGTATTCGGCAACGGCTCCTTTCCAGTCTAACAGCGCCTGGTTGACTTCATAATCCATTGTGCTAAGGGTCAATTCCAATTCGTTCTCAGCCTGATCACGGCTTATTTTTGCCTCCTGCAACCGGTTCCTGCGACTGAATTTGTCAAATATAGGTACCTGCAATGATAAACCGACATTGATGTTCCTGTTATTGCGAAACTGTTCGTTAAACGGGTATATCTCACCTGTCTGGCTGTTAACGTTCGTTTCGTAATAGCCGGTATTCCAGTTGAAATAGGTATACAGTGACGGACTTAAGGCTGCTCTGGCAGCGCTGACCTGCTTTTGTGCCGAGGTAAGCAACGCATAGGTCGATTTGATCTCTGGCAAATTTGTCTGCGCCGAACGGACCAGACTGTCATAACTGACTTCTGTCAGTAATTCGTCAATAGTAATGTCATTCAGTACCAGTGTGGTGTCAATGGCCAGGTTCATTAAACTTTTCAGATCATTTTCACTTCGGTTTGCCTGGTTCTGGCTTCGGATAAGCTTATACTCATCTTCTGCCATACGGGCTTCGGCATCGTATAAATCACTTTTTGAAGCAAGACCGAGTTCAATACTTTTTTGAATGCGGTGTACTTCCTTCTGTGAGATATCCAGTTGTTCGGTACGTATCGCTACCACACCTGTATTAATAAGGTGATTTATATACGAATCAATTACCTTGAATGCCACATCGTTTTTTTGCTTTTCGTATGAACTTTTTGCAGACAAAAATCTGTATTTTTCATATTTGAGCTGGTTCTGTTGTCTGAATCCGTTGAAAAGCAGCAAACTTGCGTTAATCCTATAGGAGTTTGATGAAAACGATTTGTCAATAATATCGTTCGTTGTCGGATCCGTTGATCGTCCGAACTGTTGGTCATATCCTACCTCACCACTTACTGACGGGAGAAAGTTATGCTTTGCAGAAGCATAGTTTAACTGTTGCCTTCTGGTATCAAAATTTTCATTCCTGAGGTTCAGATTGTTTTCCCATGCATATGAGATACATTCCTGGTAGGACCATGTCTCTTGTCCAAAGGTGAAGGTGTAATAACCTAATAATATTCCGGTGATAATTAAATTTTTCATATTCATTTTTGATGTGCCAATAAAAGTGCCTGAGTTTTAAGTTGTTTATTATCAGTTATATAGCGTTTTTGTGTATTGCCATCTTGTCTAATTTTTAAACATAGAAGTGTAAAAATATTTTACAATAAACCATCAACGGTTTTTCTTACGTATCTTTGGATAAACCAAAAGATCATGGAAGGAAAAATATTGATTGTAGATGATAACAAAGGAGCCCTCAGTGCTTTAAGTTTATTACTGGATCCTGAGTTCAAAACCATCGTAACATTATCAAATCCCAACGGGATCGAATTGGCATTTCGCAAAAACGACTTTGATGTCGTATTACTGGATATGAACTTCACCGCAGGAGTAAATACTGGTAATGAAGGGTTTTACTGGCTTAATGAGATAAAAAAGATCTCACCAACTACCGAAGTGGTCATGCTAACGGCATATGGTGATGTTGAACTTGCTGTTCGGTCAGTAAAGCAGGGAGCTGCTGATTTTGTGCTGAAGCCCTGGGAGAATGAAAAACTTTTGGTGACAGTCAGGTCAGCTTTGCGATTGCGCAATTCGGCCAAACAGGTTGAAGAGTTGAGGTCGAGAGAAAAATCACTGAAGCGGGAGATCAATAAAGATGCCGGCTTACTGATCGGGTCATCGCAGCAGATGATGCGGGTGATGCAGATGGTTGAG
>JBNKDZ010000424.1:0-4611 GCA_050288525.1 Cyclobacteriaceae bacterium | reverse complement strand
GCAACAATCAACTTTTGTCGTACCATATTTGAAATAAAGTGCTCATTCGCCGGATTGATGGAACCAATTTGCCAGAGTATCCCTACCTTTTGAAAAAACGGATAAATAATGTTCAGCATGGTACGTTCGAATCCGAGTTTCAGGATATTTCCGGAAATGATTTTTTCAAACCGTTCTTCATCAAGATCGAGCATGGATAAAGTAAGCGCCTGTATCTGATCCGGAAATCGGACACTTTTATCAAGCAAACGGATCACTTCAGCACTCATCTCCTCATTTTTCATCGAGCAGATTTTTGAAAGTTTATGGCCGTTTTCCCTGAGCAGGGAAATATTCAGGATCAACTTCAGGTCGTTATCATCATAGTAGCGGATATTGGTATCGGTACGTTTAGGTTTGATAAAGTTATACCGTTGCTCCCAGATCCGGAGCGTGTGAGCTTTAATGCCCGACAATTGTTCTACGTCTTTTATTGAATAATATGACATGTCAATTAGCTAAAAGGTTAAAAAATACATATTAATCTTACTATACATCTAAATTTTACGACTAATTGTTTCATAATCCCTGAAAAATGTTCCTGAAAAGTGTACTATTTTTAATATAGTTAAAGTTTATGCCCTAATTTATTAAAAAAAACAGAACTTAGTATCCTGTAAGTTCAGGACACATTAATTTAACTGTAAAATCTTTATTCATGATACTATATAATGTAACCATCAACATCGAAAAAGAAATTGAACAATCATGGTTAAACTGGATAAAGGGAAAATACATACCTTATGTAATGGAAACCGGTTTATTTCAATCGAATAAATTTTTTCGTTTGATGAATGAAACAGAAAACTCCGGTTCCACCTACTCGCTTCAATTTTTTGCAGAAACGCTCGATGCTGCTGAAAAATACCTGGAGAAATATGCGTCTCAGATCACAAACGAGCATCTTGATGCCTTCAGACACCAGCATGTTGCCTTTATGACACTACTTGAATCCGTAGATTGACAATTCAATACCCCTGTAAATCGCCGGAAATATTCCGTTATTCTCCGGCTATCTCAGGTGATACATTCATGTTGTAAAAAACAAAAGCATATTCCTCTGTAATTTCATCAATGTATTTGGAAGTAGGTTTACCTCCTCCATGGCCTGCCTTTACATCAATCCGTATCAATGTCGGATATGTTCCGTCATTTTTCTTTTGCAGTGTTGCTGCAAACTTAAACGAATGAGCAGGTACCACTCTGTCATCGTGATCTGCAGTTGTGATAAGCGTAGCAGGATACGTTGTGTTTTCTTTGATATTATGCAAAGGTGAATAGGCATACATATATTCAAACATTGCTTTGCTGCTGTCCGCGCATCCATAATCGGAAATCCATCCGGCGCCTGCAGTAAACTTATGATACCTAAGCATATCCAGAACGCCGACAGCAGGCAATGCTACCTTGCAAAGGTCAGGCCTTTGTGTCATCACAGCTCCTACCAGCAATCCTCCGTTTGATCCGCCCATGATGGCGAGTTTTTCGGTAGAGGTATATCTGGCCGATTTTAAATACTCAGCCGCGGCGATAAAATCATCAAAGACGTTCTGCTTATTCATTTTTGTGCCTGCTTCGTGCCATTTTTCTCCATACTCTCCTCCGCCACGAAGATTGGCGATCGCTAACACACCTCCCATATCCAGCCATGAGTACCATCTCAGCCGGAATTCAGGGGTAAGGCTTATGTTAAAACCACCGTAACCATATAACAATGTCGGATTTTCACCATTCAGATCAAGATCTTTCCTGCATACTATGAACATAGGTACTTTGGTGCCGTCTTTGGAAGTATAAAAAACCTGTCGTGTCTCGAACAGCGAACTGTTAAACTTCATTTCCGGCTTTTTAAAGATCTCAGATGTGCCGTTTGCTATATTGTACAGGAATATAGTCGATGGGAATGTGTACGATGTATACGAGTAAAATACAGACGTATCTTGCTTTTTTCCATTGAAACCGGAGGCATATCCCAGGCCCGGCAGTTCGATCTCCCGTATCAGTTTTCCTTTTGTATCATACTGAAAGACTTTGGAACTGGCATCTTTTAAGTAACTTACAAAAATGTTTTCTCCTGCTACTGACACACTTTCAATAACTTCTTCTTTTTCCGGGATCAGGGTTGTCCAGTGCTCCGGAGTCGGGTTGTTTATGTCTGCTACAACGATCCTGTTGTTGGGAGCATCCAGATTTGAAAGCAGGAACAGTTTGTCGCCATCGTTGTAAAAAACAGTGTTTTCAGTTTCAAAACCTTCGACCAGCCTGACAAGTGTGCTGTTCGGATCATTGAGATCTTTCACATACGTTTCAAAACCACTTGTGCTCTCAGCAGCTGTAACAAGAAGAAAACGATTGTCTTCTGATGTCTGAGCATCGATATAGCGTCTTGGTGTAGCTTCTCCTCCGAATACCAGAACATCCTCCTGTTGCTCTGTTCCAAGTTTATGATAAAACAGTTTATGATACTGTGTCATAGCGGATAATGCGGATCCTTCTTTGGGTTTATCATATCTGCTATAGTAAAAGCCTTCGTTTTTATACCAGGCGATGTTGCTGAATTTTACATCCCGGATCGAATCTTTCATCAATGTTTTATTCTGAGCATCAAAGGTAATGATGTTGTTCCAGTCCGATCCGGACTCACTGACAGAGTAGGCACAAAGGCTTCCATCTTCTGAAAAAGCAAGTCCTGTAAGCGCTACGGTTCCATCTTCTGAAAAGGTATTCGGGTCAAGAAACATCTCCGGCTCGTCGGTAAGGTCTTTCTGACGATATAAAACGCTTTGATTTTGCAGTCCGTCATTTTTAAGGAAATAGTAATAGTCACCTTCTTTAAACGGGGATGAATAACGCTCAAAATTTACCAGATCTTCAATGCGTTGCCTCATTTTTGCACGGAACGGGATCGTGTCCAGATATCCGAATGTGAGCTTGTTCTGAGCTGTCACCCATTTAGCCGTTGCTTCCGACATATCATCTTCAAGCCATCGGTATGGATCTTTAACTTCTGTGCCGAAGTAATTATCTGTTACATCGGTGTATTCAGTTTCAGGGTAGGAGATGTTCAATGTTTTCTGTTGTTTCTGGCAACCTGCTGTGCCGATTAAACATAGGATTAGAAAAAGATGATACGTGCTTTTCATAGTATTTTTATTTTATCATATCAAAGCCGGTATAGGGTATCAAAGCTTTAGGAATTGAAATACCATTTTCCGACTGATTGTTTTCAAGAAGAGCTGCTACAATACGGGGTAACGCCAGGGCGCTGCCGTTAAGTGTGTGTAACAATTGTGTTTTGTCACTTTTATACCGCAACTTCAGCCTGTTCGCCTGATAGGTTTCAAAATTACTTACCGAACTGACTTCCAGCCATTTTTCCTGAGCGGCAGAATATACTTCCATGTCATACGTCAATGCAGAAGTAAAACCAAGGTCACCTCCACAGAGCATAATTTTCCTGAAGGGCAATTCAAGCTTTTCGAGCAGACCTTCAACGTACGCACACATTTCCTCCAGGGCATTGTAGGATTCTTCCGGTTTTCGGATCTGTACGATCTCTACCTTATCAAACTGATGCAATCTGTTCAACCCTCTTACATGGGCACCCCATGAACCTGCTTCACGTCTGAAACATGGTGTATAGCCAACGTTTTTTACCGGCAATGCTTCTTCCTTCAAGATCACATCCCTGTAAATATTGGTAATAGGGACTTCTGCAGTTGGTATAAGGTAAAATTCGCTGTCTTCAATATGGTACATCTGTCCTTCCTTGTCGGGAAGTTGTCCGGTGCCATATCCTGAGTCCGCATTTATAACAACAGGAGGCTGAATCTCCGTATAACCTGCTTTTTGAGCTTCATCAAGAAAGAAATTGATAAGAGCTCTTTGCAGTCGTGCCCCATATCCTTTGTAAACCGGGAATCCGGCACCTGTAATTTTATTACCCAGTTCGAAATCAATGATATCATATTTTTCAATAAGCTGCCAGTGAGGTAAGGATTCTTCGGGAAGTTCGGGAATAGCACCTTTTTGTAATAGCACCGGATTGTCCTCAGAAGATTTTCCTGCAGGCACTTTCTCACATGCTGCATTCGGAATGTTCAGCAGCGCCTCGTTCAATTGTTTTTCAGCTTCTTTAAGAGATTCACTCAGCGTCTTACTTTGCGCTTTGAGTTGGGCTGTTTCTTCTTTGGCTTTATCAGCTTCTTCTTTTTTGCCTTCCTTGATCAACGATCCGATCTGTTTTGCAATGGTATTTGAGTTTCTTAATACCTCGTCAAGCTCTGTTTGGATCTTTTTTCGCTGATCGTCGAGCGTGAGAAGCTTTTCAATTTCCTGTCTGGCATCCTTAACCAACTTCTTCTCCAGTCCGGCAACGATCTTTTCCTTATGCTCTTTTATATCAATAATTCGTAACATCGTAAAAATTTTTCGACAAATGTAATTCCTTTTTAATAATTAGGCTAAGTAAAATACATTCAGATTATGTAAAATTTGAGATAAAATTCAAATTAGTAATGAAATTTATATCTTTTACTTGATTATTAAATATTCGTCTTATAATATTGCACT
>JBNKDZ010000423.1:0-6720 GCA_050288525.1 Cyclobacteriaceae bacterium | reverse complement strand
GGTGATCGTCTTAACGGCGAATATCCAATTACAAGAGAAGGGTTCAAAAATGTGTTATTTGAACTGACGAAGATTTTTTGGGACTGGTATCAGGATAAATATATATTAATAAATGGAGGTAAATGCACATCCCTGGAAACTAAAATATGGAAAATCACAAAGTAATAAGCATATATGTTATAATTCTATTCTTTCTTCCGTTGCTTTATGATTCATGTAATAGTATAAAGAGAGAGGAACAGGAAAAATATTCTAATCAGGATTCATTAAAAGAAGAAAGCATTCCAACAGAAGATAACATATTCCAAATTCCTGATAGCATCGTATCTGTTTTTAGAACATCAAAATTCGATCTTAAAAATAAGGGAAGGGAATCAAACAAAACGGAATACCTTGTCGACTATGGTAATTTTAAACTTTTTAATGTTAACGAAATTGACTATCTGGATTATTATAACTTTATAAGGGTTGATAATAGAAATAAAAAAATTGGAGTTTCTTTGTTTATATTGAAATTTTTAAGTGATTCTTCTACATATAATTTTATAGGGGCTACCAATAATCTTATAAGCATACAACCTGATAATTTAAAAGCTCCTGCATTCTTTAGTAAAAAGAAAGATATTTTGTATTTATTCAGACCAAATTCATTTGCACATTTAAAAGATGCGAAGATAATGAAAGCCCTCTGTGATTCATTAGTCATACAACCTGATACTGCGGATATCCGAATGGCAAATGAGTGCATATATAACCAACGAATGGATACCTATTATAAAACAAGACCCTGGAGGGAAGAAATGAAGAATTATTGACCTTTCTTTTTATAATCCATATCAACTACCGACTTAATACCCTCTACATAAGATGTTGGTTTGAAATCAAAACGATTTTCGAATTTCGAACTGTCAAATATATAATCCCGGTCGTTTTGATAGGTCATTTCAGTCAGTTCGCTCATAACCGGAATAAATAATCCGAGTAACCTCAGCATGAATTTTGAAACGACTCGATACGAAGGTTTAACCCCAATTTCTTTAGCGATCATTTCAAGCAATTCTTTTCCTGTCAGTGGATTATCAGCTGTTGGAAGATGCCAGATTTGATTGTAAGCATCCTCCGTATTTCCAAGCAAGGCGGTAGCAAAGGCCGCATCTGGTGTATAGGTAAAGGAGTGTTTGAATTTTGTCGAAATCATCCAGTTGGCTTTTTGCCCCTGACTCCAGGGCTTTAAAACCGTTTCATTTAGTATACTCGTATTTTGGATATCCGGACCATAAAAATCTGCCGACCTGGCAATAAGCGCATTGAGGGTGCCGGCTTTTACTTCTTCCATGATCATTTCAGCGACCTCAGCCCGGATCTTTCCTTTCTTACTTGCAGGGTTTACAGGTGTTTCTTCTGTGATATGATGCATATGTGCAGGATCATACATGTATACATTATCAAAAAACACCAATTTGGACTCAAATTCTTTACAGGCATGGATCACATTTTTAATGAAAGGAGGCCAGCATTTTTGCCAGACTTTCACACTATACGGAAATCCTATGGTAACATATACAATGGAAGATCCTTCAACCGCTTTCCTGATATTTTCTTCATCGAGTAAATCCATAGCAAGGAGTTCATCGTCCTGATTTACCTTTTTTGGATTTCGGCTTACAAGCCGGATGTTGCTTGTATATTTTTTAAGGCTTTTGGCAAGTTCTTTACCTATAGCCCCACCTGAGCCGAGTATTGTTTGCATGCGATCAACCTTTAAGTAAGTAACATATAATAGCCGAAAGTTGTTTTAAAATAAGTTAAGGCTTACAAGCAGAAGCTTATCTTTTAACCCGGATTATTTCGTATTTAAGCTTTCTAAAGTAGAAGGAATTACTCACGTGTCGTTACGAATCATCTTTAGGCGCTCTAATAATTCTGTAAATCCTTTAATTCTTCACAAACTTATTTGCAACCCTGATCTTTTTATTATAAGATTTGATAAAATAAACGCCTGATGGCAATTGTTTTACATTAATATGTATCAAATTCGTGAATTCGGAAGAATAAAATAATTCTCCTGATACAGAAAAGATTTCTACCTGTACCAACTCGTTATTATCCGGCAATTCGAGGAATAATTCCGAATCGGCAGGGTTTGGATATACGTTTAGTCCAGCGTTAATATCTCCGATACCGTTTATGGTGATATATATTTTGTCGGAAGGTTCTGAGAAGCACAGATCTTCATTTACAACTACATGATATTCTCCTTCTTTGACAACTGTAAAATCTTTTTTTGTAGCTCCTTCAATAGGTTCGTTGGAAAGGTACCATTGATATGAATCAGCTGGAGATGAGATGAGGGTCATTCCTTTTTGGGTTATGGTAGGTTTCGGAATGAGTGAAAGCTGGAATAAATCAATATACTTCGAGTTTTTTGAGGTACAGGATTCTGAGTTCGTAACATTAAAACTATATCTTCCGGCAGGAATATTGTCAATGGTGGTGTCAGAACCAGAACCTGTGAATACCTTATTATCAGGAATCCTTGTCATGGACCATGTACCTTCCGGAAGATCTGAAAAAGATATAGCTCCGACAGGATTTGTACAACTGGGATGTCGGGAAATTTCAACCTCAGGTGGTGCTACAACAGGTTGGTCATCGATCCGGATATGATTACTTTCTTCAGATTCACATCCGAATTCATTTTTTGATATGAACGAATATTCTCCCGTAGGTAATTCAACCTCTGCCATATCTTCTTCTCCGGAGCGTAGTGTGATCTTTTTAGGTAGATATTGAAGCAGTTCCCATGAGTCTGATGACAGGTTGTTAATATGTATCATTCCAGTCTCTTTATAGCAGGTTGGTTGGGAAATTACTTCTGCTACAGGTGCAGGAGGAGTAGGAAGGAGGGAGATCTCTGTCTCTTCAGTCTCTTCAGAATAGCAACCATGGCTGTCTTTTACAATAAATTTATACGTACCGGGACCTTTTGGGATGGAAACATTTGTTGATGAACCACTTGTAAGCAACTCAATTGTGTTTTCGTAATCAAAGACTTCCCAGGATCCTGAAGGCATACCAGTAAGTTTTATATAACCAATAGTTTCGTAGCAACCTGGTTGTCTGGCTTCGATATTCGGGGCTTTAAGCAGGGCTGGAGGATCATTTATTACAATTTTGTCTGTCATCCTGGAGTAGCATTCATAACTGTTTTGAGCTGAAAAGGAATATTCACCCGACCCAAGATCAAGAATTAATGGATCTCTGTCAATATTTATTTCTGAATCGCCTAACTCATTGTATATTTTCAGCTTACCAATATTTTCAGGGAGTTGACTTATTGTGATTGATCCCAAAGGATTGGTGCAGGTAGGGTGAGTGATATTGTCAACAACCGGCTCTTTCGGTGATGGAGGGGGATCATTAATAACTCCATTTGTAGTAAAGGAAGAGCATCCGTCTTTTAGTTTTACAAATATTTCATGTGAACCTGGCCGGAGTGTTAAGATTGAATATTCGTTTATGCCGCTTTCAAGCAATATTTTTTTTGTTTTCGTGACTTCATAAAGTTCCCAATTTTTTCTGGGGAGATTATCAAATAAAAGTTTCCCTTTTAAACCATTGCACTCCGGATGCTTAATTTCGGCGATATTGGGTACGTCTGGTATTTCAGGCTGCTTTTTAATGATAATTGTGTCAGTTTTTGCTGAGCTGCAGCCCATACTGTTTTTTACTGAAAAGGAATAAGTACCGGGCCAAAGATCAATATAGACTGGTGTGGTTACATATATAACCGAAGTGTTTCCTGCCTTTGAATGGATTATCAATTCACCATTGTCCGGAAGATGATTTATCTTGACATTTCCAATAGGACTGGTACATGATGTTTGAACTATTTCTTCAAGGACTGGAGCGTCCGGAGTTGTATTGATGATTGTGATTTTCTGGGTAAGTGAAGAAGGGCATTTGCTGTTGTTGTCGATTACTGAATAGCTATAAGAGCCCTGATCCAGGCTGACAGTAGCCGAAGGTCCGGTGCCTATAACAATCCTATTATCCGGAAATCTAAGAAGTGTCCAGGTATTTGTGGGCAGATTTGTAAGTTTAACACTGCCTTTCCCATTACAGATTGTAGGTTGTGTAATGCTTACATTTGGAGCAGAAGGTTTAGCGCAGTTTTCCACCCTGAATTTTGCAGCAATAGCTTTGGTATCCCGTATTCTGCGGGCGTTATCAGCTTCATTTGCTACACCGGTGTTTATTCCGTTGTATTGAACATCCGGGTTTGAAAAGTGAGGAACACGCGCTCTGCCATTACCATCAGGCCAGAAATCAGATAAACCATAGGTCATAACAGAACAATAATACCTGTCATCCTTGGTGTCGTGCCATTCCCACCCATAATTATAGGTGTTAGGAGGCGGGTTCTCTACATGATCTTTGTAGTGATGACAACCTAGCAGATGTCCGATTTCATGAATTGCCGTATATCCGTATGTAGCAAGGTTTATATCGCTTACTGAAATGATCTGATCTTCAAAGCCATTGAACAGACATCCCATGCCTCCCCAATAAATCTTTCCGGAGAGTAATAACACCAAATCAGCATAGTAAAAATCCCGTAATGCATGAACCTCATCCATGTAGCCATCATCTTTGTAGTATAAACGTTCAAAATCCTTTCCCAGATCCTCTTCTGCGTAGTCAACTTCAGTAGCGCAAACAAGTTTAAGTTTTACATTTGTTTTACTATTATCCAGTACCAACTGACTCTTTGTCATTATCATGTCTAAAACATTGTTTATATCAGTAGCATTTTGGTTACTCCATCTTACTGCTTCGGGAGTATAAGCAATAAGTAATGTGATGGTCTCCTGTGTATCTGTTACTCTCAGGTTATTTGGAGAGATGCTTTTGGATTGAAGATTATTTTCCGGGGTTTCATTCTTTAGTGTAGTATTTACTTCGGAAGGTTTTTCATTTTTAACATAATCCAGTTGTTTCAGAAAGTATATGCCCTGATCATGAATATAGTTGGCGGCGTATAATTCTTCTTTTTCAGGGATGTCAATCTGGATATAGCTTTTTCCTTCAGAAGTAGAAATAAAAAAACTACTGAATTTGTAGTCGTTTATACAACCGTTTATCATCGTTGTGGCAGCAATGTTTGTACTGATGCCCGTCACATAAGCTGTATATTTACAATCCTCAAAAAGATCAAGAAGGATTGTATCGTTTTTTTGAATAACATCAGCTTGCTGAAGAACAGGATTTATCCGGAATTCGCGGTGTCGCTGACTGTTTTTTAAGGAAGGATTATCTGATGCAGACTCCAAGAGTGGATATTCCTCATTATCATTTATGTTGTAGGTCTTGCTTTGGCTAAAAGCTAAGGTTGATGAAAGGATTACAAAACAGGTAAACAAAAAACGTAGATGCATTTTTATAGTTAGTTAGTTTAGAATACTTAAGTTACTCATCTGACATGAAATGTTATATAATGGTCAGGGTGAGCTTTAAATGATTTAAAAATAGGTTTAGGGGATCGTTTCGTTTAGGATAAGCAGTGCAAATATACATATTTTGCTTATTTACCGATCATCATCATATGGTTTTTTGAGAAAATAATGGATTATATTTTGATGTCGGTTGATTTTATTACTGCATTCACTCAGAAACCAATTATGTTATTTATGGCATAAATTAGCTTATTATTTATTTTAAAGGAATAAAATAATCAAATATCAAAGCCCGGGCTTCAATTCAGGCTTTGATATATTTTAATATGAAATCTAGTTTTTTACGAACTTGTTGACCAACCTTAGTTTGTTATTAAATGATTTAATAAAATAAACGCCTGATGGCCATTTTTTTACATTAATATGCATCAAATTCGTGAATTCGGAAGAATAAAACAGTTCTCCTGAGACAGAAAAAATATCAACCTTTACCAGCTCATTATTATCAGGCAATTCTAGGGATAATTCTGTATCGACAGGGTTTGGATACACCTTCAGTCCGGTTTTAATATCTCCTATACCGTTTATTGTGATGTACATTTTGTCGGATGGATTCGAATAGCATTGATCATCATATACAACAACATGATATTCTCCTTCCTTGGCAACCGTATATTCTTGATTAGTAGCATCTTCTATGGGTTCGTTGAAGAGGTACCACTGGTAGGAATCAGCAGGTGAAGAACTGAGTGTATTGCCATTTTGAGTGATAAGTGGTTTGGGAACAGATGAAAGCAGGGACAAATCAAAATCTTCTGAATTTTGTGAGGTGCAGGATTCAGAATTCGTGACATTAAAACTATACATGCCAGCTGGAATTTTCTCGATTTTTGTAGTCGTTCCGGAACCTGTGTATTCCTTATTGTCTGGGAGCCGGGTCAGGGTCCAAGCTCCTTCAGGAAGTTTGGAGACCAGTACGGATCCAGTAGGATCTGAACAACTTAGATCCTGTGTGATTGTGATGTAGGGAGGTTCAACCACAGGCTGGTCAAGGACCCGGATAGCATTGCTTTCTTCAGATTCACATCCATATTCATTTTTTGATTTAAAGGAATAATCGCCGGTTGAAAATTCCAGGTCTGCATAATTTTCTCTGCCGGTTCGTAGTTTAACCTTTTCCGGAAGATATTGGAACAATTCCCATGAGCCGGAAGGCAAATTACGCAGGCGTACCATTCCGGTTTCCTTTTTACAGGTTGGTTGG
>JBNKDZ010000422.1:0-4534 GCA_050288525.1 Cyclobacteriaceae bacterium | reverse complement strand
AAAAAAACGAACTATTTAAAGATTTTTGTATGGGAAACACTACTACCACAACCGGCATACCGGTAATCATTAAACGTAACGGGCAACATGTGCCGTTTGATCAGGAAAAGATCACCTATGCCATTTTTAAAGCTCTCCGGGCCATAGGCAAACCCGATCGTAAGGCAGCCGAGCAGTATTCGGATACTGTTACAGGTCGCCTTTCAAAAGAAGAACGGGAAACGCCTCCGGCCGTTGAAGAAATTCAGGATGTCGTTGAAAAGACGCTTTTCGAAAATAAAGAATATGAAGCGGCCAAAGCATACATTATTTACAGGTATCAACATCAGCATATCCGTGAGGCAAAAGAGATTTTTTCGAACATCGATCTGGTAGATGATTATATTCACCTTAAAGACTGGAGGGTTAAAGAGAGTGCCAATTCAACCTATTCGCTACAAGGACTTAATCAGCATATCTCAACCATTATCAGTTCACAGTACTGGCTTAACGAGATATATCCGAAAGAAATTTCCGATGCACACAAAGACGGAAGATTTCACATACATGATCTTGGGTTCTTAAGTGTGTATTGTGTCGGATGGGACCTTGAAGATCTGTTGGTTACAGGTTTTAAAGGTGTGGAGGGGAAATCACAGAGTTCTCCGGCCAAACACCTGCGTACAGCATTAGGACAGATCGTAAATTTCTTCTACACCATGCAGGGGGAAGCAGCAGGAGCTCAGGCATTTTCAAATTTCGATACTTACCTGGCGCCGTTTATACGCTACGATCAGCTGAACTACAAACAGGTAAAGCAATGTCTGCAGGAGTTTTTCTTTAATATGAACGTTCCGACTCGTGTCGGATTTCAGACCCCTTTTACCAATGTGACACTTGACCTGAAAATTCCTGATTTCCTGAAAGATCAACCAGTTGTTATCGGAGGCGTGATACAGGAAGAAACGTATGGAATGTTCCAGGAGGAGATGGATGTGTTTAACCAGGCTTACGCCGAAGTGATGCTTGACGGCGATGCCAACGGCAGTGTATTTTCCTTCCCGATCCCTACATATAACATCACAAAAGATTTTGACTGGGATAATCCGGCATATGAGATGATCTGGGAAATGGCTTCGAAGTATGGTATTCCGTATTTCTCCAATTTTGTCAATTCGGATATGAGTCCGGATGATGTGCGGAGTATGTGTTGCCGGTTGCGCCTTGACAAGCGGTCGTTGCAAAAGCGAGGAGGTGGACTGTTTGGGGCTAATCCGTTGACAGGATCAATTGGGGTTGTTACTGTCAACCTGCCCAGGCTGGGATATGAAGCACGTTCTGAAGAAGATCTTTTCAACCGGTTGTCATGGCTGATGGAAATGGCCAAAAGCAGTCTTGAGATCAAGCGGAAAGTTATTGAGCGGCTTACCGATCAGGGATTGTACCCGTATTCGAAGTATTATCTGAGACATTTACACAAAAAGAACAATGCTTACTGGGATAATCACTTTTCTACCATTGGTATCGTAGGGATGAATGAATGTTGTCAGAATTTTATCGGGTGCTCGATTACCGATGCGGAAGGCAGTGCCTTTGCCTTAAAGATTCTCAATTTTATGCGGGAGAAGATGGAAAATTTCCAGGAGGAAACGGGTCATATTTTCAACCTAGAAGCAACGCCGGCAGAAGGCACTTCTTACCGGCTGGCCAGGATCGATAAAGCGCAATATCCGGATATTATCGTTGCGAATGAATCCGCCTTTAAAGAAGGAGGGCAACCGTATTACACCAATTCGTCCCAGTTGCCGGTCAATTACACCGATGACCTTTTTGAGGCATTACGGCTACAGGATCCGTTACAGACACGATATACCGGCGGCACAGTATTCCATACATTTCTTGGGGAAAAGCAATTGCCGGTGGAGTCCGTCAAGCAACTTATAAATAAAGTGACTTCCAATTTCCATTTGCCTTACATTACGCTTTCTCCGACATTCAGTATTTGTCCGGAGCACGGATATATTTTTGGTGAGCATGCCACATGTCCGAAATGCGGAGCAGTTGGCAAGGAACAATCATGCAGTGTTTATTCGCGTATTGTGGGGTATCTGCGGCCGGTAGATCAGTGGAATGTTGGTAAACAGGAAGAGTTCAGGGAACGTAAGTTGTTTGACCGGAAGGTACTTAATCAGAAAGAATTAGAGCGAGACCTTGTCTCCTAGCAAATCTTTATCGGTACTCGAATGTGGGTTGTGCACATTCAGAGTACCTTTATTTTTATATTTTCGGCATGAGCGACATTTCCATCGGAGGATTTATTAAACAGAGCCTTATTGATTATTCGGGTCATATATCTTCTGTTATATTCACGAAAGGATGTGATTTAAGGTGTTTCTATTGTCACAATCCGGAATTGGTTTGGCCGGATCAATACTTAAAGGCCGAATTTGAACCGGAAAAGATCCTTGCCTGGATCGGAAAAAATAAGGTGTTGCTTGATGCTGTGGTGATTACAGGAGGCGAGCCAACGTTGCATTCAGCCCTGCCTGAATTTGTCAGGAAGATTAAATCATTTGGATTAAAAGTCAAACTGGATACCAATGGGACAAACCCGGAAATGCTGGAGGATTTGTTTCGCGAAAATCTGGTCGATTATATTGCCATGGACATTAAGGCTCCACTGGAACCAGAGAAATATCGGCAAATAGCAGGAGATATCTGCACGGGAGATAAGTTTAAAAATATCCTTCGGTCAAAAGAACTGATCCAGGGAGGAGGAGGAGATTACGAGTTCAGGACAACGTTGAATTCGTTGTTAGACCATGAAGATATGCTGAAAATAATCAAAGAAATAGAAGGAAAATATTTTATTCAGAATATACAGGATTCAGGGAAAAATTCAATAACAGAGGATTTTCAGGAAAGACTCTCAAAGGATGCCATATTATCCGGGCAACATCAACGTGTTGAAATAAAATTCCGGAATTTTTAGAGGCTCTGTTTAATATCTGAAAATTAGCTTATAACCTGAAGGTATTAATTAGCTTACTCTCTAACAACCGTTTTTGAAAAATAATCATTATCAGAAGTAGTTATCCGTAATAAATACAAACCTGGTGTTAATGACTCCATATTAAGTTTTAAAGCGTCATTATGTTTCATGACCAGGGGTAATTTTACTTTTTGTCCGTTACAATTATGCAGATCGATTTCTTTAATTATATGATCTGCAGACGGAACAACAGTTAGGATATTTGATGTTGGATTAGGATATACATTGAAATTACTTTTAGCAGGATCACTTATAGAGGTTACAACATCGGCATCGTAGCTTGTTGTTAAATTGTTAACCGTGGCACCACCAGCATGTACATGACTATTACCATCAATCCAGTTTTGAAAGCCGGAATAGTAAGGAGTAGGTAGTTCGAACTCTACAAAATTATTATTGTTAAAAGCGCTGTCTCCAATATACGTTAAAGCAGTACAGGAGGTTAAATCTATACCTGAAAGTTTATTATTTTTAAAAGCATTAATTTTAATAGAAGTTAATGCCTTACAATCACTAAAATCTAAATGTGAAATAGCATTATTATCAAAAGCACTTCTTCCAATAGAGTATAAAGCAGTACAGTTGCTTAAATTTAAATCTGTAATATGACAATTATAAAAAGCATGATCTTGTATGATCGTAAGATTTTTACAGGCACTTAAATCCACACTTTCAAGTGAATGTTGAGCAAAAGCAAAGTATCCAATAGTATCCACCTGGCTTGGAATGATTACAGTTTTGGAAGGGCCTCCATAGGAGACAATTTTGGAACGTTTATTCGTATAATAAAAAATTCCGTCAGAATGGACGCCGTTAACATATCTTATTTCGTTAAAATTAAATGCCTTATAATTTATCACCTCTAAACTAGATGGAAAAAATACCTCAGTCAGTCTATTTGATCCGAATGAGTTAATTCCAATAGAAGTTAAGGAAGTGCACATGTTTAAATCTAAACTTGTAAGATTGTTAAAAATGAAAGCACAATTATCAATAGTTGTTAAATTAGTACAATTATTAAAATTTATTGAAGTTATGCCATTTAAATAAAAAGTATAAACTCCAATAGTAACTAAAGAATGACATCCACTTAAATCCAGGTCAGCAATATCATTTTTTGCAAAAGCATAATCACCAATGAAAGTTAATGCACTACATTCACTTAAATCCAGATCGACAATATCATTAAAATAGAAAGCAGAATCACCAATTGTTTTTAATGACTTTGGTAATTTCAGGCCGGTTATCCCTTTTTGTTTAAAAGTATTTTTATTAATATCTTTTACTTTTTGCCCATCGAGCGTTTCAGGAATGATAATATCTTTAATTGTGAAGTCGTATGAACAGTCATAAATACTCCCGTTCGCTATTTGAACATCAGAATCCTTAAGAGTGTATTGAGCAGATGCGGAAAATGCAATGGCAGAAAATAAAAAAGCCAGCAAGAGTCTGGTTTTAGTTATAAATAAAAGATTATTCATAGTTTATTAGTTTAGAAATGTT
>JBNKDZ010000421.1:0-5736 GCA_050288525.1 Cyclobacteriaceae bacterium | reverse complement strand
GTGACATGATCAATCTTGAAGCCGGGACAAGCTGGGAATTCCGACAATCCAATAAATATGAAAACTATAACGCACGCACAGATTCCGCTTTAGCCTCAAATAACCTTATGGGCATCTCATTAAATGTATTTTCAGCATTCGGACAGTTCAACTATCAGTCAGATAAATTCAATCTCACACTCGGCACCAGGTATTCTCATAATGAATTGTTCAACAGCAATCTGTCATCAAGATTAACCTTTGTGTACAAATTTAATACTCAGAATAGTTTGAAAATACTCTATGGAGAATCGTTCCGGGCTCCTTCGCTGTTCGAACAAAATTTCACCACATCCAGCATGACAGTTGTCGGAAACCCTGACCTCGAACCTGAAAAAAGCAAAACCTTTGAAATTGGTTATCTGAAAAGCTTTGAAAAGCTGTTTGTTCAACTGACCGGCTACTATGCAGGATATGAAAACAAAATATTCCGGGAACTGACCTATTACCCACCGGCAAACGCCAACGTCAATGTTTACGCCAATGGAAAAACCTTTAACGCTACAGGCCTTGAAGCAGAGATAAAATACATGAATCCGGATCTTGTTAATGCTTTTCTGAACCTGAATTATATTGCCGGAACAGATGGTGATAAAATTGATGATCATTACAACTTCAAATATGTTCCGAAGTTCTCCACTACCCTGGGACTTCAAAAATCCGTGAACAAGTTTAATTTCTCCCTGATCGCCAACACAAAGTCTCCGACAGAAGGCCCCTCAGAAGAGATCGGTTCAATGATCCGGCTGGATCTGAACACCGGATTCAGACATAAGCTGTTTGGTAAACAGGCGTCACAAAGTTTAAGCATTAAAAATATTACAGATACCGGCTACGACATCCCTGAATATGTACGTCTGCGGACTGTAAACAACATCCCTTCCGGCTACGGGCGTAAAATCGTTTATATGATCAAGGTGATGCTCTGACATAATTATTTTCCGGGATGTAATGTGAAGAGGAAAAATTATGCTTCATAAAACCGGAATTATTATATCTTTGCAGCATGAAATATGTTGTTTTCATTTGGCTCCTCTACCTGTCATCACTAATGGCTCTTCCCTGTGCAGATGCCTCTGTACATGATGATGAGCATGGATACGAACAACAACATCATCATACCGGTGATCCCGACAATGACGGATGTTCTCCGTTTTGCTTCTGTCACTGTTGCCAGGGACACATAACAGTATCATACCTTTTTTATGAACTTTCAATGGTTGAGCGACCGGAAATCGCCAATACGATTCATATAAATCCTATTCCCGACACCCCGGTAGTCACCTTTTTCCACCCTCCCCGATCATAATGGAGCTGCAACACCGGATACGTATGTCCGGACTTTATTACAATTTTTAAAATAAACAGCATGTATTATGATCGATGCAGTTATTTCCTTTTCAATAAGGAACAAACTTATCATTTTATTTTTCACCGCAGGGCTCATCGTATATGGTATGTGGAGCATGTTCCAGGTACCTCTGGATGCAGTCCCGGACATTACAAACAATCAGGTTCAGGTAATCACACAGGCTCCAAACCTGGGGACAGAGGATATTGAACAGTTCATCACCTATCCGGTTGAGGTAGCGATGGCTAATCTCCCGGGGGTTGATGAGATCCGGTCGGTTTCCAGATTCGGTCTCTCTGTAGTAACCATTGTTTTCGAAGACGACATGGGCACGTACCTGCCCCGTCAGTTGGTGGCAGAAAAGCTTACAGAAGTAAAAGAAACCATTCCTGAAGGTTTTGGGCTCCCTTTTATCGGGCCGATCTCCACCGGACTTGGGGAAATCTTTCAATATACGCTGGAAGTCGACAGCGCACACAAAGAGCACTATTCGTCCACAGATCTGAGAACCATTCAGGATTGGATCATACGCCGGCAAATGGCCATGATCCCGGGAGTCGTGGAAGTAAATGCCTTTGGGGGGAATATCCGGCAATATGAAATAGCTGTTAACCCGGAAGAACTCAATGCCATCGACATCACAATTACGGATGTATTTACAGCGCTCCGGCTCAACAACCAGAATACCGGAGGGGCATACCTTGAAAAAGACCACCAGGCCAATTTTATACGAGGTGAAGGTCTTGCCCGAAGCATTGAAGACATCGAAAAGATCGTGGTCAAAAACATCAATGGCCTGCCTGTCACCATAAAGGATGTGGCAAAGGTGCAGTTCGGTGAAGCGGTACGATATGGCGCTTTTACCAAGGATGGCAAAGGAGAAGCTGTCGGCGGCATGATCCTGATGCTTAAAGGGGCAAACTCCAACAAAGTCATAAAAGATGTCAAAGAACGGATCAGTGAAGTTCAAAAAACACTTCCCGAAGGCATTACAATTGTCCCGTTTTTTGACCGGAGTGATTTAATAGGCAGAACAACCAAAACAATTGGTTCGAATCTTATTGAAGGTGCCCTGATCGTGATTTTTGTGTTAATATTTCTTTTGGGTAACTGGCGTGGAGGCCTTATCGTGGCATCTACCATTCCTTTATCCCTCCTGTTTGCCTTCATTTTGATGCACCTGTTTGACGTATGGGCCAATCTGATGAGTTTGGGAGCCATTGACTTCGGGATCATTATCGATGGCGCCGGAATTATCGTTGAGAGTACGGTGTTCATGTTTCATAAAAAAATGAAAAAACACCCCCATACCGCTTCAGGAAGGGATAAAATTGCGCGAAAAGCCTCCTCAAAAATGATGAACACCGCATTCTTTGGTCAGCTGATCATATTGATTGTATTTATCCCAGTACTGACTCTTGAAGGCGTTGAGGGAAAGATGTTTAAACCAATGGCACTGACCTTTATTTTTGCCATGACAGGCGTCATACTGTTATGCCTGACCTATGTACCGGTAATGTCGGCCCTGTTCCTCAAAGAAGGAAATTCAATGATTTCAAAATGGGGTGCCCGGCTGGTGTTTTTCCTTGAAAACCATTATCAGCGACTTCTGTCCGGCGTGTTAAAATATTCAAAAGGACTCATGATAACAACAACTCTGTTGTTTGGCCTTGCTACCATCACCTTCCTGCGTATGGGAGGTGAGTTTATTCCGCAACTGGACGAGGGAGATATTGCCTTTCATGCGTTGTTAAAACCAGGAAGTTCCCTTACAGAAACCATCGAAACAACCACCAGAATCGAACAGATCCTACTGTCGAAATTCTCCGAAATAGAACATATCCAGAGCAGGATCGGAGTTGCAGATGTTCCAACAGATCCTATGCCGATGGATATCGCAGATTGCTTTGTGATCCTGAAACCGGTAGATGAATGGGTCACCACGAAAGATAAGGGTGAACTGATTACAAAAATGAAACAAACGCTTGATGTGATCAAGGGCGTCAATTTCGAATTTACCCAGCCTATTGAAATGCGGTTTAACGAATTGCTCACCGGAGTACGTGAAGATATTGCCATCAAGCTTTTTGGGGAAGATCTGGACATACTGGCAGATAAAGCCAATGAAATAGGTGAACTCATCAGTGATATCCCCGGTGTGGCAGATCTCCGGGTTGAAGCGACTTCGGGGCTCCCCCAGATGACCGTCCGATACGACCGGTTCAAACTTGCCCAGTACGGACTGAATATCCACGAACTGAACCAGGTGGTGGAAGCAGCATTCGCAGGGGGGAAAGCAGGAGTGATCTTTGAAGGCGAAAAACGGTTTGATTTGGTCGTACGCCTGAGCAAAGAATATCGCCAGAGCATCGACGATCTGAAAAACCTGTATGTAAACCTGCCAAATAACACCCGAATCCCCATCCGGGAGGTTGCTGACATCTCCTATCATCCTGAACCAATGCAAATCTCCAGGGAAAATACCCGTCGCAGAACCTATGTAGGCATCAACGTTCGGGACCGGGATATTAAATCCCTGGCAAAGGAAATATCAGAAAAGCTGGATAATGAACTTCATCTTCCTCCCGGATACAGTATTGACTATGGAGGAGCATTTGAAAATCTTGAAAACGCCTCTAAAAGGTTGAAAATTGTTATCCCAATCGCGCTGATGCTGATTTTCCTTCTGATATTTTTCGCCCTTAAATCAATACCACAGGCTATTATGATCTACATTTCAATACCCCTTGCGGCTATTGGTGGTGTCTTCTCCCTGTGGATCAGGGATATGCCTTTCAGTATATCCGCAGGGATCGGTTTTGTGGTGCTGTTTGGTATTGCTGTGCTCAACGGCCTGGTGCTGGTGAGTAGCTGGAATGAGCTAAAGGCAAAAGGTCATAAAAACACCCTTAAAAGGATCCGGAAAGGTGCCGTCCGAAGAATCAGGCCTATCCTGCTGACAGCGTCAACAGACATACTAGGGTTTCTTCCTATGGCCATCTCCACATCTGCCGGAGCTGAAGTTCAGCGTCCACTGGCTACGGTGGTAATCGGTGGAATGATCTCCTCTACCCTGCTTACATTATTTGTCTTGCCGGTACTGTACAGATGGACAGAAAAGAGATCGTTAAAATCACTCTTGTCAAAAAAGACATCCGAACCTAAATGAATCATATCATGAAACGATTATATATCATACGTACAAAATTCATATTCACGCTTATCCTGTTCGTCCTATTGTTTGAATGTACAGAAAAAAAACATTCAGAGGAGCACGAACATGAGGAACATCAGGAGGTTGAAAGTGTAAGGTTAACTCAACATCATTTCGATATGCTCGGAATGAAAGTCGACACCCTCCCTGTCCGGAATTTATCTGGATATGTTGAAGCAAACGGCCAGCTTACCGTCCCTCCTCAGAATGAAGCGATTGTAACAACCATTTTAGGTGCAAATATCGCTTCCATACATGTGATGGAAGGGGATAAAGTATCTAAAGGCAGTACATTGGCCTACCTGTACCACCCATCCCTGATTGAACTGCAATCGGAATATATCAACAGCAGAAGCCAGATGATCTACCTTGAAAAGGACTATCTGAGGCAGAAGACCCTGTATGAAGAAAACGTTAGCTCGGGAAAAGAATTCCAGAAGACCGAGGCCGATTACCTGTCCCTCAAAGCCCTGGTCAACGGGCATGTAGCGCAAATAAAGCAGCTGGGCATGGATCCGGTAAAATTACAAAGCGGATACATCTATGAGAAGACCCCGTTGCGTTCGCCGATTGACGGATACATTCGTGCTGTTAATGTTAAAATCGGACAGTACGTTGCTCCTGAGACCGGAATATTTGAGATTGTTAATAACGAACATATTCATGCCGATCTGATGATCTTCGAAAAGGATGTGCATAAAGTAAAGCAAGGGCAAAAAGTGCTATTCACAGTTCAATCTGCTCCGGACACCGAGCTGGAAGCTTCCATTTATGCGGTAGGCAAAACATTTGAGCAAAATCCCAAGGCCTTACATCTTCATGCACAGATCGAAAACAAACAGGGATTGCTGATCCCCGGCATGTATATTCGAGGAAGGATCATTGTCGAAGACATCAAAAATACGGCATTGCCCGAAGAGGCCATCATCCGGGAAGGTGACCGGTTCCTTGTGTTTGAAGCTCAAAGATCTTCCCATAATACAGATGAATGGGCGTTTTCTCCTGTTGAAATCATTCCGGGGGTTAAAGACCATGGCTGGATAGAAATAAAAATTCCTGGAGGCATTAAAAAGGGCACCTCCTTCGCGCATAACAATGCCTATTATCTTTTGTCGGAACTGAAAAAAAGCAC
>JBNKDZ010000420.1:0-2983 GCA_050288525.1 Cyclobacteriaceae bacterium | reverse complement strand
TCATTTTAACAATAAACTAAAAACCGATCGCATTACCACCGTCGACCCTCAGGTTGACACCACAAATATATTCTGCCTCATCCGAGATCAGGTAATAAGCAGCTTTGGCAACATCTTCCGGCGTGCCGAGCTTGCCCATCGGGGTTCGGGACATTACTTTTTGCTTGCGCTCAGGGTCACTGTCCAGTGCACTGGAAGACATATTGGTTTTGATAAATCCCGGAGCAATACTGTTTACGCGCACACCATACGGTGATAACTCAACAGCCATCGCCATGGTCATACTTTTAACGGCACCTTTGGCGGCTGTATAAGCCATTACCTGGGGTATGCCATACTCGGAGGCCATGGAGGTGATGTTCACGATATTACCGGATTTCTGGTTTACCATGATCTTTCCTGCCTCTCGGGCCATGACAAACACAACAGTCTGGTTGATGAGAATGACCCGCTGGTATTCTTCATCCGTAACCTCCAGCATTGGTTTTTTCAAATGGATCCCGGCGTTGTTGACAAGAATATCGACCCTTCCATGTTTTTTCATGATCTGATCGAACATTTCCGGAATTTTATCCAGTTTTGAGAGATCAAACACAATAGGTTCAGCTAATTCTCCAAGCTGATCACAGGCTTTTTTTACCTGTTCGGCATTGTAATCGATGATAATAGTATAGATATTATTTTTAATAAACTTCTCTGCTATTGCATACCCTAATCCTGCGGCAGCTCCTGTCACAATAGCGATCTTCTGCTCTTTCATACGTTTTATTATCCGTTTAATTTATTGTTTATATTCCGGGAACATATCTTTTTTTGACTTTCATGAATTCTTCAAGTGTTCCCTTCGGTTGTTCTATATCTTTTGGAAATGGTTTCTTTGAGAATGTCTGGAAATACAGTAAGCAGGCATCTTTCCACCATATCGCTTCTTTTTCCTGTATGTTTAAATAGGCCCTGGTTTTCTGATATCGATCCGCATCGATCGTTCCTTCAAGGGCATCCCAGGTCTTTTGCATCCACCGTACGGAATCAACACCTGAGTTGTATTTATAACAAAGCTCATCCCATAAGGTTCTGCCTGACTGCATTTTATGATCCCAGCTTACATGATGGAACCAGAGCAGGAATTCCTCCGGACAGGTCTCGACGTTATCGAAGACCTTTGCTACTTCCGGGAAATATTGTTCAGTAGCATTACTGCCGGTAGTAGAACGGTCAAATCCGATGCCGATGGAATCTGCTTTGTTGTAATAAATGGAGGTCCAGTCTGCCCGACCGATATTGATCCAGGGTCCCGGACCGTAGTGATGATCCCATCCCATCTGATGATGAAGGCCAAGTGGTGTCATATAGTTTACTGTGATCTCCCGTGAGGCCAGCATCATTTGCTTTACGGGCTTGATAAAGGCATCGTCATTGCTGAAGGTCATCCGGATCCATTCATCAGCAATGGTTTCAGAACTCAGATCGTAATCCCATGCCAGCCGACCGAAAGCATACCAGTTGGCCTGTTCGAAAGAACTGCCACACCAGTCACGGTCGGTTCCGATATTGGATACACCGGCCATTCCTGAATATTTTTGACCGAACAGACTTCCGTCAATGGTTTTGGAAACATACGATCCTTCACCTTTGGCATAGGTATCTGCATCAAGACATTCTTTATAGAGTGTCGAGAGGTATACCAGGTGTGTGGAAAATCCGAGGTACTCTTTGGTGATCTGAAATTCCATCATCATAGAGGTATTTTGCATACCACCAAACATCGGATGGAACGGCTCACGGGGCTGAAAGTCAATAGGGCCGTTCTTAACCTGAATGAGAACGTTATCTCTGAATTTGCCATCCAGAGGTTTGAATTCGTTGTATGCCTGTTTGGCACGATCGACCGGTTCTTCGTTGGAATATACAAAAGCCCTCCACATTACGATTCCGCCAAAAGGTTTTACCGCATCTGCCAGCATGTTGGCACCATCGGCATGTGAGCGTCCGTAATTCTGAGGCCCCGGCTGACCTTCTGAGTTTGCTTTTACCAGAAATCCTCCGAAATCCGGAATTTTGGCATAAATTATCTTTGCTTTTTCATTCCACCAGTTTTTAACATTATCATCCAGTGGGTCGGCAGTTTCAAGACCACCTATTTCAACGGGAGCGCTGAAACGGGCTGTCAGGTATACTTTCAAGCCATATGGACGGAACGCATCTGCAAGCGCTGCTACGCGATCAAGAAAACCATCGGTCAATACCCATGCATTGGCGTTTACGTTTGTCAACACAGTACCGTTGATGCCTATGGATGCATTTGCTCTTGCATAGTCAACATATCTCGGATCTGAATAGTCGGGAAGTTTCTGCCAGTCCCACAGCGAAAATCCGGCATATCCGCGTTCTACGGTGCGGTCAAGGTTGTCCCAGTGATTTAGCAGCCGTACTTTCATTTTTGGAGCACTGGATATGCTGAGTTCTTTGATGGGTTGATTTGTCTGAAGGACTTTAAGGAACCGGAAAACACCGTACAAAACACCGATATCGGTATTAGCTGTGATGACAATACATTTGTTCTGACCAATTTTAACGCGTTCAATCAGAAATCCTTCTTCGCCAAGCTGATCAAGTTTCTTCGAAAGTTTTAAGGATGCTATGGCTTTTGAGCTTTCAGGAGTACCGACAAGTATCGTTTTATTATCTTCGATCATTTCAATAACAGGAATCTCCATGCCAAGCAATCCGCTGAGACCCATTGATAATTCATGTTTGGCAGCATCAAGTGTAGGAGAGGAGCCGTCAAATCGAATGGAAGATAGCTGATTTTTATAATTCTGAAGTATTTGTTCATTTTTGATCTGGTCATACCGCAGCCACAGCCGGTATCCGTCATCTGCTTTTATGGTTTGAAACGTACATAAAAGGATCAACACAATAATGGCTGGTGAAGTGATCCGTCTTCTTAAAAATCCTGAATGTTCAGATATATTTTTCATAA
>JBNKDZ010000419.1:0-6044 GCA_050288525.1 Cyclobacteriaceae bacterium | reverse complement strand
TATCATGAAAAAAATGTTATTAACTCTGATACCGATAGCAGCTATCGGATTATCATCCTTCGTTCTAAAAGCCGTTAACGGATCATATACTGTTAAGACAAACGAGAGCAAAATAGGCTGGCTCGGCAAAAAAGTCACGGGTCAACATAACGGATTCATAAATCTTTCCGGAGGGAATCTTGAAGTCAGCAACAACAAACTGACCGGAGGAAAATTTACCATCGACATGAACTCCATCACCTGTGTAGATATTGAAGACGAAGGCATGAACCAAAAACTTGTCGGTCACCTTAAATCCGATGATTTCTTTGGCGTGGGAAAACATAAATCCGCCACATTTGTGATCACTTCAGCCGTGCATGAAAAAGGCGATTCATACAAAGTCTCCGGGAATCTGACAATTAAAAACATTACCAATAAGATCGAATTCCCGGCCACGGTTAAAGTTGACGGCGACAAAGTAGTGGCAACTGCAAAAATTACTGTTGACCGTTCAAAATATGATGTGAAGTACGGATCAGGGTCTTTCTTCGACAACCTTGGAGATAAAATGATCTACGACGACTTTGAACTCGACGTTACCCTTATAGCCAAAAAATAAACCAATATTCTATCCGGATAGGTTGTATTATCCGGATAGAATAATTTTCCCATACTTTTTATAATTATTCTAAGTCAATATTAGAATATTTTTCTCTTTTTCTGTAACTTACATTTTTATTATACAAGCACTTATTCACCGGTTTTTTTAACCTGACAATAGATTTAAACTGAATTAATGGACACGACTATCAAAGCACATATCCAGACGATAAATACGGAATTAAAAAAATATAATTTCGGGACAGAACCTCAGGAATTGTACGAACCCATCGGATACTTGCTGGATATTGGCGGAAAGCGGTTACGGCCTGTACTTACTTTATTGTCCTATTCCCTGTTCAACGATGAGATAACCGATCAGGTGTTGTATCCCGCTATGGGTCTGGAGGTATTCCACAATTTCACGCTGATGCATGACGACATCATGGATAATGCCCCCAGACGAAGAGGAAAAACCACCGTCCATGAGAAATGGAACAACAATATCGCCATATTATCCGGAGATGTTATGCTTGTGAAGGCATATGAGCTTTTTCTGAAATGTGAACAGGATATTGTCGTTAATGTACTGACCGGATTCAATGCCTGTGCTGCCGGCGTATGTGAAGGACAACAGTACGATATGAACTTTGAGACGATCAATTCTGTTTCAGAAGTAGAATACATCAACATGATCCGTCTGAAAACATCCGTCCTCCTGGGATTCAGCTTAGAACTCGGAGCAATACTGGCGAAAGCACCCGAGAGCATGTGTGCAGCATTATATTCCATCGGATGTGATCTTGGCATCGGCTTTCAGTTAAAAGATGATCTTCTTGACGTATACGGCGATACGGAAAAATTCGGAAAACAGGTAGGGGGCGATATCATTTCAAATAAAAAAACCTATTTACTGATAAAAGCCCTGGAACTAGCCGGGGATGCTGACAGCGAAGCGCTTAACTACTGGCTGAAACAGGAACAATTTGATGCAGCAGAGAAAGTTTCTGCCGTAACAAAAATTTATAACAACCTGGGCATCCAACAACTGACGGAACAAAAGATCCGTAATTACTTTGACCAGGGGCTGAAAAAATTCGATGAACTTGACATTAACGAAAATAATAAAACCCGCTTAAGAGAATTTTTCTATCAACTCATTGAAAGAGAAAAATAATGAAATTTAGCATCATATATGTTCTGATACTGACAACCCTCTCCCTGAGCATTTATGCGTGGAACTCAAAAATGTTTCAGAAATGGATATTCAATCCGTACAAAGTTCAGCAGGGCAAGGAATACCATCGGTTCATCACTTCAGGACTGATCCACATCAACATGATCCACCTGCTTGTAAACATGATCGTGTTATTCATTTTCGGCCAGGTGCTTGAAAAGATCTATCAGGATTTCAGATCCGTTACATGGCTGCTCGTCCTGATCACCTATGCCGGCGGCATCATTACCGCCAATGTTTATACCTATTTCCGACATCGTGAATCAAGAAGGTATAATTCGCTCGGGGCATCCGGAGGTGTGGCGTCCATACTCTTTGCCACGATCCTGTACCGTCCGACCTCATCGGTATCTATTGCCGGATTTCTTATCCCTGCGTTTGCTCTTGGCGCACTATATCTTCTCTACTCCTACTTCATGGGCATACGAAAATCCGATAATGTAAACCATGCAGCACACCTGTTCGGTTCGTTATTCGGGATCGTATTTTCCATCGCCATTCATCCCAGGGTGATCGTTGAATTTTACATAGCAATCCGCGAGTTTAAGCTCTATGAAAATATGATTGATATTTTTTAACAGTGTCATGTCGCCCGATCAAACACTGACAGGTCTTTGGACGCTGTCAGGCACACGAATACTAATGCAGTGGTTCGCTGTCCCTGATGTCGTGATTCGTGTCCCTGATGTCGTGGTTCGTGTCCCTGATGCCGTGGTTCGTGTCCCTGATGTCGTGGTTCGTGTCCCCACGAAACACCACTTCGCACTACCTTTGATCAGCCCGGGTAATTTTCGTACACCCAACTCAAAACATTCCCTGAATTCCTTTAAAAAAAGATGCTGGCGCATTTTCAAAATGCGTGTCCAAAATGAATAGACAGACATTTTCAGGCAATTGTATTGCCGGTTTAGTTCAAACAAATTTTGAAAGATCGGAACGTACTGGCTTAAATTGTCTGAAGCAGAATTTTCTGAATTATAGAATTTACCGTCTCATAAACAGGATTATGTTATGTCGTCCGATCATCAGGTTAGTAACACAAATATGCACCTTCACAGATAAATCAGGCCTCGCAGCAAATTTCTATGGTCGATTCAGGGTTTAATTAAACGATATCCGTAAATTCGTATCAGGGATACAATGCAGTACCTATGCAGAAGGAAAATACTAAAATATTATTAGTGGATGATGACAAAGACATTCTTGTTGCTGCAAAATTCCTTTTGAAAAAACATTTTTCCGAGATCTTTACCTCCGACACCCCCGGATCTGTACATACCCTGATCCATAACAACCGGTTCGACATTGCTCTTATCGATATGAACTATTCCACTGGAGCCACAAACGGAAAAGAAGGATTGGAGCTGTTAAACACCATAAAAACCAGTTCACCCACCACCCGTGTCATCATGATGACCGCCTATGGGGATATCGATCTGGCGATAAAGGCCATAAAAAAAGGTGCTTCCGATTTTATTGTCAAGCCCTGGGACAACGCCAAGCTGATCTCGACCATACATGCTACCCTGACCAAAGAAACGAACAACGAACCGCAAACCGAAAATAACAACGTCTCCGGCGACGGATCGTACCATAAGCCCTTTTCGGAAGAAGAAAGGATCTTTATGTTCCTCGACATTCGTTCCTCTACCTCCATTGCCGAACAGTTGGGACATATACGGTATTTCGAACTCCTGAACGATTTTTTCAGGGATATTACGGATCCCATATCTCAAAATCAGGGGGAAATATATCAATATGTGGGAGATGAAATAGTGGTATCATGGCCCGTCAACGAACGATCTGATCATTCATGCTGCCTTGATTGTTTCTTCGACATCCAACAGATCATCGAAAGCAAGTCGGATTTTTACCTGGACAAATACAAGTTAAAACCGGATTTTAAAGCCGGCATGCACATGGGCGTCGTATCTACCGGCACCGTCGGCACCATCAAACGGGAGATCATCTATACAGGCGATGTGTTAAACACCACCAGCCGCATCGAAGGGCTGTGCAACCAATACAAGGTAGACCTGCTCATCTCCGAAACCCTCGCCGGACACATAAAGGATCAGGACAAGTACCGGATGGAACAGGTCGGCATTAAGAATCTGAGAGGAAAAAGTGGTTCGACGGGGTTGTTTACGGTTATGGTGAAGCCTGATCAGGATTTATAGGATTTAAAGATTACAGGATTTTATTTTTACCTTGTATCAAATATAGTTGTTTGCTCACGCTGACAGGTCTTTGGATGCTTTCAGGTGAATGAATGGTACGAAGAATAAATTTTACGCTGCTGTAAGCCCCGACTTTAGATGAATACGAATACCAGTACATACAAAAATTTAGTAAAATCAATTGTTAAAGACGATTTACTTCCCCTTTTTAATAATAATTGTTTTAAAAAAAGGGGAAATGCTTTTTACAAAATTGAAAAGGATTTAGTACAGTTTATAAATTTGGAGCGCTTTCGGTTCAATACCCATATTTCATTTAATTTCTGGTTTAATGTGAAAATTTATCATGGAAACTACGATCCGGATAAGAAAATTGATGAAAAAGTATTATTAACAGATGGTTTTCCTGCTTTTTATAAAAAAATAGGGTATTTATGGGACGAGCCCAATTACATGTATCAGATTAGCGAACGTGTTGATACCCTGCAATTACGTGAGAAAATAGTTTCAGATTTTGAAAATATTGTTTTCCCGTTTTACGAAAGAATAAAGACGTTTGATTCTTTGGTTGAATTTTTAATTCATGAAAACCAGAGAAACAATAACAATTTTTTTGCTTTCACCATTGCAGTTTTACTGGCAAAAGCCGGAGAGACGGAAAGAAGTAAAGAATTTTTCAGACAAAGTCCGGGTGAAGCAGCGGATATTAAACAATTCGCCAAAAGTCTGGGTGTATATTTAGATCAGGATTTTTAGGATTTAATGATTACAGGATTTCTATTTGCCACCGGCGTGGGGTTTGGTGAAACCGTTCTTGTGCAGGACTTTCGACCTTAACTCAACAAAAAAATAAATAAATAGCCGTCATTGCGAGGAACTTATGGCCTGATAAGGACACTTGTGATGTGGCAATCTCCTGATAGTTTGTAACAGGCTCTGCAAATTGCCTGAGTGGTCTATTAAAGATAGAGATGCCTTCGTCGTAACCGAAAATCATTACTCCACGGTTTACTATTCCAACAGCGTGATTTTATTCTTTTCCGGTTTAAAAGCCAATTCAACCTGCCATGTTGTTCCATCAATTTGGTCAAGGGGAATAAAAAATGTTGAATCAGTTAGAACAAATCATTATCAACTTCTTTTAAGTTTTCAACCAAGGATTAATAGTTTTACAGATTAAGTTTAAATTAAAAATTCAATTCAATTTGGCCTGGATTTGAAGGATTTATTTTCTTTGAAGGTTTTTCTTGTTTAGGGCTTTTACTGTTCGCTTTTAAAAGTTCATCAACATTTGACTCTGGATCATAAATCAATGATCCTCTTCTCAATTTTTCCTTTTCTGAATCTTTCCAAAATTCAGTCATCTCCACATCCCTCCTGGCACGTTCACCTGTGTATTGGCTAACATCCAATAAAAAAGCTTTAAATATTTTACCTGGTTTCGAACTAACCGTTACTCTTGATTTGATTTGATGAAGTAACCTTAGATCAATCAGTTCTTTTATTAATTCATATTCTTCACTAGCCTCTTCTTGATCAATCAGAAAAATATTCTTCTTTGTAATTGATAAACAAAATTCTTTAATATTATTGAAGGCTTTTTCTAAATTTTCGCGGTCCTCAGGTGTATCTCTTTGAAATTCTTCTTTTTTTACTTCACCATAATTACCAGCAGCCACATTTGAATCTTCTGCACCAATTCTATCCCCTCTATGATGATCTCCTCCCGATTTTTTCAATCTCTCTCTTGTTTCATCGATAGCCCTGCGAAAAAGACCTAAAAAGTCTCGTGTAACTCCACCACTTGAAAGCACCAGTCTATCCATTCCACCTTCAGTGATTAATTTATCAAATTCAGGAGCTTTTACATCTTCTATATATCGCTTGAGAATAGAAGCTAAGAACTCTTTGGTGGTAGAGAATTTCTCAAGCGTTAAATCTAAATTAATCTCTTCTATATCATCTCCAATTTTTAACCCTATCGGTTGTGGAGAATGTTTATACCAAGTAGTCCTATTTCTTATTGTGGCAATCTTAATCCACAA
>JBNKDZ010000418.1:0-4628 GCA_050288525.1 Cyclobacteriaceae bacterium | reverse complement strand
GAAAAAAAATGAATTCGTTCAGAGAAGATCCGGATGATTTTCTTGGGATTGATTAAGCATAAACAAACAGCATTTTAAATCACATAATATTTCATGAGAAATGTATAAAAGCGATTGGGAGCCTGATTCATATCTTAAGTTCGGAAAAGATCGAATACATCCCACAATGGATTTGGTTTCAAGAATAGATATGGAACATCCTGCCAACATATTAGAAATCGGGTGTGGCTCAGGAGACAGCACCCAGGTACTGCACAAAAGGTGGCCAGACAGTAAAATACTTGGAATAGACACTTCTGAGAAAATGATCAATAAAGCAAAACAGGATTATCCGGATCAGGAATGGAAATGTGTTAATTCCGAAAATGAAATTATTTCTGACACATTTGACATTGTGTTTTTAAATGCAACAAACCTGTGGATCCATGATCTCGTGGCTTTTTTAAACAGACTAAAAAGCAGTTTGTCTGAATCGGGTGTTTTGGCTATTCAGCTTCCATTATTTACTGATATGCAATTGGGAGATGTAATTAAACATATATCAAGAGATAAGAAATGGGCACATCTGACAAAAGATGTCCATAATTTATTTACAATTATGGAATCAGTTGATTATTACGATATGCTATCTGAAATATACTCTTCCATTGAGGCTTGGGAAACCATTTATTTCCATATTTTGAAATCTAATAAAGCAATTATAAAAATAATAAGAAGTACCGGTATAAAACCTTATCTGGATAAACTGGAAAATGAAACCGACAAAAAAGAATTTGAATCGAAAGTGCTTGACGGTATAAAAGAAGACTGTGAAGTCCGGGAAGATGGTAAAGCTATATTCCCTTTTAGTCGATTGTTGATAATAGCAAGGAAGTGATTCAACCCAAAATCGCATGATACTTTTCTTATCTATCTGATATTTTTTCATCGGGCAAAAATGAGTATAAGGGACAGGTTATTCATAAATCATTTCAGAAAACGAGCATTGAATTCTTCCAATTAAATGCTATTTTGTGTATTGAGAAGGATTGATATTTTCCAAACAAAAATATCCCATGTTAAAAATCATTTTAATCCTGCTGGCTATAATAATTGTACTGGTGGTTCTGTACATGATCTTTATTGGTAATATTGACAAAAAAGAGCCTCAGATCGTAACGCTAAAGGAACCAATAAAACTGATTGGGCTTGAGATTGATACGAATGACAAGGATATTTACAAAGATGTGGGGCGTGTAGCTTCATCCTTTAATGAAATAAAAAAAAACTACCCGATACCCAATCTGAAACAACCCTGGGCATCCATCAATATCAGCAAGAATTATAATGAGAGAACCAAAACGTTTACATATATTGTTGGAGATGTCGTCACGCAATTTGATGCTGTTCCTGCAGGATTATCAAAGTATGAGGTGCCGGCAATTATCTATGCCATCTTTACAATCCGGCCGAAAAGCAGATTTGCCTGGGGTATCACAATGGGAAGAATGAAAAAATTCATTTATACCGAATGGCTGCCAAAATCCGGTTATAGGCCTTCCGGAATAATAGGTGATTTTGAGTTACATGATGACCGGAGTCTTGGGAAAAATCCGGAAATACAATTGTATGTGGGGTTGGAAAAGGCTGAGGATTAGAAAAGTGATCATTAACTTTTTTGTCAGGTAAAGTCATTTTCCTGATATGCCAGAATATGATATATGCTTTTAGCAGTTTCGTAGGAGGCATCACTCTTACCCAACAGGTTTCGCAGCTCACTGTATCCCTGAAGGATTTTCTGGCGATGTGCTTCATCGTGTACCAGTTTTTCAAATTCTGCTTTCACCACTTCTGCATTCACGTCATTCTGTATCAGTTCTTTCACCACTTCTTTCTGAATCATCAGATTGACGAGAGATATAAAATCAACCTTTATAAAATGTTTCCCGATAAAATACGTAAGCCCCGATGTCTTATAAACCACGATCTGAGGAACATCAAACAAAGCAGTCTCCAGGGTTGCTGTGCCGGAAGTAACGATGGCAGCTTCAGCATTAAACAACAGATTATAATTGTCTTCCAGTACCGGATGCACATTTTTCAAGGATAAAGCCTGCTCATACATCGATTTGGGTAGCTGACTGATCATGGATAGTCCAAACTGATAGTCAGGGTATGCTTTAGCAACTTCAATCATTTCCGGCAACAGCTTCTGTACTTCCTGTTTTCTGCTTCCCGGCAGCAGACCGATAATGGGTTTACCTTCTTTAAAGCCGTACTTCTGATAAAAACCCGGTGAAGGTTGAAAATTACTTACCAGATCAAAAACCGGATTTCCTACATAATTAACATCCATTCCGAATTTATTATAAAAATCGACCTCAAAAGGCATGATCACAAACATCTTCTGGATGTATTTTTTGATTTTATAGGCTCTGGACTGGTTCCATGCCCATATTTTGGGTGAGATATAATAAAACGGCCGTATGTTGTGCTTTTGCATACTTTTGGCAATACGCAAATTGAAGCCGGCATAATCAATCAATATTAAAGCATCAGGTTTATATTCCAGGATATCTTTACAGCATCTCGACATATATCTTCGAAGCTTAAAGATGCTTCGTATTACCTCCCATATACCCATTATTGCCAGTTCCTTGTAGTGAACCACAATTTCTGCCCCTGCATTTTGCATATAATCGCCTCCCCAGGCACGTATATGCGCATCGGGGTCGACTTTCAGAATAGATTTCACAAGGTTGGACCCATGTAAATCCCCTGATCGCTCTCCTGCAATAATGTAGTATTTCATGTTGCCGGTCTGATTGTTTTGTTAATTACCGTAATATTCGGCTGAATTATTTTGTGTTTCTTTTAGTTTTATACAGTGTAATTGTGCCCTTCCGTCTGTGATACCTTTAATCTTAGGATTGAGTATCTGCCAGAATTCATATACCAGTGTCTCACAACTTGTGATTTTATCCTTAAGGAAATCAACATCCAGATTAAGGTTTTTATGATCCACTTTTTCAAGGATCTCTTCTTTTATTATCCGGTTCAGATCATTAAAGTTTATTACAAACCCGGTTTCCGTATCAGGTTCTCCCTTTACAGTTACAACGAGATCGAAGTTGTGGCCGTGCCAGTTTTCATTGGCACACAACCCAAAGACCTCTTCATTTTTTTCCTTGCTCCATTTAGGATTGTACAGCTTGTGAGCTGAACAAAAATGGGCATCCCTGCTTATGTAAATCATTCAGTTCTATTTTATTATAAAATGTCTGCAAAGTTATAAATATTTCCTTTGAGTTTTATTATTTACTGTTAAGAATCCAAAAGATTAAAAATTGATTGAGAGAAACATTTAGGATTGATTAAATTGCGCAAAAAAAATAATATGATCATTGTTACCGGAGCAGCAGGGTTTATCGGAAGTTGTCTGATTGCTAAATTGAATCAGGAAAATTTCAACGCCATCATCGCAGTGGACCATTTTGATAATCCTGAAAAAAACAAAAACCTTGAAGGGAAAAAGATCCTTCAAAAGGTTGACAGGGATGTTTTTCCGGAATGGCTTGACAGCAACTACGAGGAGGTGGAATTTATATTTCATCTCGGTGCCCGGACCGATACTACTGAATTTGACAAAGCATTACTTTGGCGATTAAATACGAATTACACAAAAACACTCTGGCAAAAATGTATAGATTACCAAATCCCGTTTATCTACGCTTCGTCTGCAGCCACCTATGGTATGGGAGAGCTCGGTTACGATGATAATGAGGAGATTATCCCTGATCTCAAGCCTTTGAATCCCTATGGGGAGTCAAAAAATGAATTTGATAAATGGGTGTTGCAACAAAATGACAGACCTTTTTTCTGGGCAGGGCTTAAATTTTTCAATGTATACGGTCCGAATGAATATCATAAATCCCGCATGGCATCTGTGATCTTCCACTCCTTTAATCAGATAGGCAAGACAAGCAAGATGCGTTTGTTTCGGTCACATAACCCGGAATATAAAGATGGTGAGCAGATGCGTGATTTTGTGTATGTGAAAGATGTGATTGATGTGTGCTATAAGCTGATGCATCACCGGAAAAATCCGGGGATCTACAATCTTGGCAGCGGCAAGGCCCGGACATTTCTCGATCTTACCAGGGCGGTTTTCAGAGCAATGGACATACAGGAAGACATCGAATTTATCGACACTCCGGAAGATATCCGCGATAAGTACCAGTATTTCACCGAAGCCAACATGCAAAAGCTGAAACATATCGGCATCCACCATTCATTTCACAGTCTTGAAGAAGGTGTTGAGGATTATGTGAAGAATTATCTTACAGGGAGGAAGTATCTTTAGTTTTGGGTAATTTCCGTTTGCTTTCGGCTTTTCCATCTTTTAACTTCTTTTTCCCGGGCATATAGCTTCTTTGGAACTGTATTCTTCAAAGCCTCACAAGGCCAGCAATCCGTTGGTGTGCATTGAAAACCAACATCCTACTCCCTCGACTTTATGCAATAACAAAAAATAATTGAACAAAAATTTGCGCAAACGATTAATTGCATATATATTCGCAATCGATTGATTGCATAATTGATTTTAATTTTATGAGAAGAGATGTTTTTCAGGCAATTGCCGACCCTAC
>JBNKDZ010000417.1:0-15235 GCA_050288525.1 Cyclobacteriaceae bacterium | reverse complement strand
CACAGTATCCGGTTCTGGAAACTGTTATTGTTTTGTATATCAAATCTGCATCAGATTCAATTACTACTGAGACATCGTCATATTTTTTCTTAACCATAATATCCTGATTATCCGGATAGTCCCCTACAACAGCAAGATCGTATTTATTCGTAGCACCACTATTTGTAAGTCCGACAATTGAAAACGATTCATCCCTTACCGGAAAACCATTTGACTCTATAGCAATAATAACTCCATCTATATTTATTTCTTCAATCCCCAATACGGTAAAATCATATGTTTTTTCATTTTCTTCCTTAGTACACTGGACGAATAATGAGAGCAATAACAATAAGAATACGAAAATTTTGCTTTTCACAGGTTTCTCAAATTTTTCGATTTTCTCGAAAAAAAAGCATCCGATACCTTCCCTGGTATCCGGATGTTTAGTTAATGTTTCTTTCTTCATTGTATCAAAATAAAAATCAAATTTATTACCAAATCAGAAAATAAACCAGTGTATATACATTTTTATCTTCCAAAAAAACAACCTGCAAATCAGAGTTGTTTTCATGCTGTGTAATGTTCCATCATTACAGTTTGATCAATCGGTTTTCGTTCTGTCAAATGGCGGTTTTCATTCAAAAATCCATTCCGGGGATACCCTAAAATAAGTAAGGCTGTCGGTTGAATGTATTCCGGAATATTAAATTCTTTCCTGATAATTCCCGGGTCGAACAGACCAACCATAACACTTCCTATTTCTTTCTCCCGGGCAGCCAGCATCATATGGTCTGTCACAATTCCAATATCCAGATCGCCCGAGCATTTATTGTCAAAGGGTCGTACCAACGCATCTCTTTCATCTCGGCATATAATCAGGACACATTGAGAGCCAAATGTTTTGTAGGCCTTTTGTATTTTTTTGATGTTGTCCGGACTCTGAACAACGATAATGCGTTGTGGTTGTTTGTTACAGGCTGTCGGGGCGACACGTCCGGCTTCAAGGATATACTCGAGAGCCTCTTCTTCAACTGCTTTTTCAATAAACGAACGGATAGAACACCTTTGTTTTGCCAGTTCCATAAAATTCATAATCTTTGGTATCTAAATTTGTATTAATGTGGTTTTCAGCTATTTGTTAAGGGAGGTTCGGTTCCCATAACGATATTTTACTCATATTCCTGCTCTTCCGCCATTCCTTAAATTCTTCAAATGTTTTTATTTTATCCTCAATTACTGCCTGGTAAATTTCAATAGCAGGATATTTCTCATTAGCCAGCCAGCTTCCCTGTTTAATTTCCAGGATCGTCTCTTTCAACTTACTGTTCAGTACAGCCATGATTCTTTCTGTTACCCGCTCAATCATCCCGGCATAGGGTGATTCGTTTTTTATATGGATAATATCTATTGTCCAAAAGCAATCCGGATTTTCTTCATATGACAAATGCCATTCCAGACACATGTCATCCTCTTCCAGCAGATTGAGGTATGTTACTTCTTTGATCTTCGGACTCCTGCATATCATTGATATGGCTTTAAAACTATCTTCAATCGAAAAAGTATCCGAATAGGTGTGGAAATCAATATCCAGATGATGCAACAGAAGTCCTGTTTTCACTGATCCAACCAGGTTACATGTCGAATTCAATCCCTCCCAAATCTCCTGTATCTTCAACTCATCCATAATCTGATGTGCTTTTTTCAAGTTCCGGTTTGATGTATTTATTAACTCATCTGCCATTTTTTTTATTATTTCATTTCCTTAATTAATTCAATAACATCCTTTGTCCCGGTAATTTTACAATTTTCTTCATAGCTCTTTGACGGATCTAAACCAAATTTTGTCAGGATCTCCTGACGAATACCGTCATTATCCGGATTTCGCAAATCCCAATGGACATTAAAATGATTGCCTCTCGAAAAATCAAAATCTCCGTTATAAATAATCGTTTCAATAACTTCAATGGCATCAAATTTAGGACGGAATCCAATACCATAATATCCATATGGATTCTGCAGATCTCTTGAAGGATTATTTTCCGGCAATTTTTCATTGATTGCAAAAAGGTATTTATCAAATTTTTTCTTTGGCAGTTCTTTATGGATCAATCCCCATTGCAGGAATACATTAGGAATATGGTCAATCCTCCTTCCATAGGAAATGGGGAAATCAAATTCTTTAATCTCCAGAGGCAAATTGCCTATTATTTCAAATTCACCATAAAAGACAAGGTTATCCATTATGTAATCCGATGGTAAAGACTTCTGATTTTTAAGCAATTCAATATCCACTGATTTGCTATCTGATTTGTATGCATACAATTTTATCAGTAATGGTGGCCCCATTAATAAATGCATCCCATGATTTTCCGGGAGGAGTTTCTTTTTTCGTGCTTTATTAACATCAAACAAAATTCTACCAAATCCGAATTCTGTTCTGTTTAGCTTAAAAGCAAAAAAATCACCAGATCTGTATTTCACATTCCTGCGCCTGGCAAGTCGGAATACTTCAATTTGTGCTAAATGATCGGAAGCCGAATGATCAATAAAGTCGATAATGTTATCCTCAATATTTTTGCTTGTTCTACGAAACTCCCAATCACTCGAATAAAAAGTAGTCTGTGTCGTATAATTTCCAATTTTCAAGAATCCGTCTGAACCCACTACCAGATAGACTCCTATTGGTTTCTTTGATTCAAGAACTGAAGATGTCAATTTTTTAGGCTTCCCTTTTTTGGTCTTTGGCAAAATCCAGTTCCTATTCTCCGTCTGCTCATTGTACTGGACCTCGTTATATATTTTCTCAGTCGAAATTACATGTTTCTTTATCACATCTCCTTCGAAGTACAATATTGAACCAGGTCTGTAATTATCACCTTTGAAGGATACTCTATCCCATGAATCCTGGACAGGATCAAGTCCGAAGTATTTTCTCTGATTATTATCCAATTCAAACATTGTCAATTCTTTTTTAAACTAAGTATCCATAAAGGTTTATGCGATTTTCAACGTGAGGATTTTTTTTCATTATCATAAAATCGTTGTCCTTTACGGTTTATCCACCCTTTTCTACCTTCTTTGTCTTTAAAACGGGCATAATTTTCAACAAATGGCGTTAGTTTTTTAAAGCAAGCCTCTGAGTTTGTTTGTGGGTATAGCCCATAGAATCTGCCTTTTTTAAAGTACAGATAATTCGAATAATCCATAGTTACCATTTTTTTGTATTCAAATGGCAATACCACTGAATCCCCCTCAAAGCAATAGACCCCGTATTTCCCTTCTTTTTTACCAATCATGTAGCTGTACGACAACCGGCTATATGTACTTTGTTCATACTCTCCGGTCCTATAATGCAATTCATTTTCACCGTTCATAAAAACCACATCATCAAGTACCACACTTAGTTCAATTGGCATATAATACGATTCCAGATTCGCTTCTTTTTCGGTCAGTTCATCTTCGTTGAAATGTTTCTTCCAATAAATTTCCTTCAGGTCATAATCGCTTAAATTTTCATCCGTTTTTTCCGGAATATTAATATGATATGCATCAACAATCTCGTTGCTGGCAGATCCTGTTAAATTAAATATCCTGTATTTCCAATAATCAGGTCTGGTACTGTGTATTCCACGCAGAACTCTTTTTGTTCGCGGCTTATCGGATTTGTTTTTGTCTTTATCCAAAAAATACATTTTATTATCCTGATCGACAACCTGTACATATGTACCTGAATACCAATAGCAGTCTTTTGGATCCCTGATCAACAATTCTCCCTTAAAATTATAAAATGCCATTACACTATCATTAAGGGCTAAAATAATATGATCACTCAGACTCAAATAATCAAAATCCGGTTGTATGATCAGGCTGTCTCCCCTTTCGAAGCCTATTTTCCCATTCTGTATGAACAGCGTTTCATTTTCTTTATAGCTATGGTTCAGCGCGATTATCCCATGTTCTTCCACATAAATTTTTTCTGTAAAACTGGTATCACTTAGTTCCAGCTTAAATTTCCCGTCACCACACATCAAGCACCTTTTATCCTTAAGCATAAAAATAAGTTCATAACGATCAAAGCTGTTTATCTGAAAAAAATGAAGCCCTTCGACGCTTTGTTTTGTATAGGTATACAATCTGTTTGGCGACTCTTCTCGTATATGTGTTAAATAATTTTTTGTAAATGAATACCGGTAAACATTGTCCAGGGTTTTAATGCTTTTACCTTCCAGAGAGATGTCGGGACCAAAATCTATCTGGCTTAAAGGAATAGAGTAGCAAAAGATCGAATTGCAGTATTCGGTACTATCCGCATCTTCTATACGATGCCATGCATGATCTCCATAGGAATACTCATACTTTGTGATCTCTTCCGGACATTTTATGAAGAATGACAGGTCGTTTGTTAGTATCAGGCTATCAACAAATGTGGCATTGCTTGTATGTGCTATACCTGAACAAAAAACAGTTGTGAATACAAAAAATACTCGTATTGGTTTAAATAAAAACATTATTGGTTCTTAAAATATGCCTAATATAACGAAACCATTGATTTTTTATGTCTTTAACATTCTTTCGATTACAAGAAAAAGGTGAACAAGGATTTTATGGTATAAGCCCAATCTTAATCCTTGTTCATTTTTATGATCCAATTTAACTATTGCCTCATTCAATAAAAACCTTTATAAAGCTATCCTTTTGCAACTGGTCCAGGGAAAGATCATAGTCTGCATGATCCTTGTTCTTCACAATTTCACCACCCAGTTCCAGTACCATTTCACGAAACGATATCGGATTGTTCCATTGCTGATACAACGCTTTTGTTGCCATTAAAGAAACCTCCGAATTGCCTGCTACCCTGCTTTCTCCGGCACCAAAATTTAAAAGCACAAAACATTGTCTGTCTTTTTCTGGCAAAAGCAATCCTAAAATAGTCTCCCTCTGCACAGATTGACATTTTGTTTCCACGAAAAGCTTATTCGGGTTCATCATATAATCGTAATCAACCTGATCTCCTTTTCCGACAATTATTTTGTATCCGCAATTTCCGGCACCCGAAAAAACACTGTTTATTACCAATGTTGGTTCAGAGAGCCCGTTTTGAGCATACAAATATTCAACCGCTCCGTTGGGTGCATCCGTGATATCACCGGAATACAATAAATGGCCTTTTCCTTGCTTGTAATCCGCGTTCCATCCGATCTTTCCGCCTATATTCAATCCTGACACATCCAGATCGTATGCGCCCCACTGGTCTTCCCAATACACACCAACAGCCAGCGATTTGCCAAAGAACTTACTACCTGTAGGAATATTCCCCACATACATTTTTTCGGAAGCAGGCAAGGCATACTCTACATCAGCCGGCAGGAAAAATTTCTTTCCTGACAAGTCAAATCTGCCTTTCAGATAGTCGAACAGGAAATCATAGTTCGGCCATACCACCCCAGATACTTTTTTTGTCCGGACAAATGATTTTCCGTTCCGGATACGATAAGCAAAAGCATACTGACCATTCATACGGGTATGACAAGCCGACAAGGCCTTAAACAAGGCGAAAGGCGTTGCATTATCCAACCAATGCTTGTCATTTTCAGACAAAAAAATACTCGTCACAAGATTCAGCGGATTGACCACCAGCGGCTTATGATGGATTTTAGACAACTTCGATATCTTATTGATTGTCTTTGGACATTTTGGTTTGAATGCCAAAAACAGCGGTTTAAACCTGTTGAAGATCTCCGCCATTTTTTCCAGACCGAATTGTTCAAACTGTACAGCAGGATTGTAGCCCGATTTCTCAATAGCTTCAATCACTTCATTGCTTTTTATCAGTAATGAGTCACCTGTTGCTCTGTAAATGATATAACGGAAAAATTCCATCGTGTCTTCAGGCAACACACCATACATATCGCCTATTTTTACGGTAGCTTCTTTGTTGCTGATCTTTTCACCGCCTGTGAATGTATAGGCAAGCTCATCTACCAAAACAGTAAGAATATCATTGATAGTATCTTCCTTCAATGCCATACCCGACTGCAACAGATTTAAGCATTTCGCAGTCATTTCTTCCTTAGAATACGCTTTGATCACTTTGAACGTAAGCTTTACATCCGGCACATCAAGTACTTCATTGGGAATGTACATCACGTTCTGAAAGTTGCTTCCGTAGGTAGATAGGTAATGTCGTATCTGTTCCATCCATAGTTTCTCTCTGGAGCTTGTAAGAATGGTTTTCCAGGATTTATGAAACGTCTTGTTTAACCCGAAACCGTCGAGTTTTTCATTTTTATAAAACCGGATGATTTCCTTTTTTGCCCATAAAGCACCCGACTCAATTATATAACCATCTCCAGACACAAAAACCGGTTCACCGGATTCCCGGGCGACTACTGCATTGAATAATTTTAATGTTTTCATGTTGTAAAAATTAAAATAAGTGAGGAGTAATTACGGGAAATATAGGAACTCCTTTTACCTATTATGTTTCAATAAAATTCCGGCGGGAAGTAAATTTTATCAGAAATATAGGAACTGCCTTTGCCAGAATCTCAATGATATTTCAAAGGAAATATGCATGTGCGCAATCTTTTTGCGTAGTGATTATTTTTTTTAATTCTTTTTCTTATTGACAAAAAAAGCCAGACGTACCTGGCTTTTTTTGTGTAAAATCATTAATGCTTTCCTTCCGGAATATGCCTTATTCAAGAGGTTTAATAAAATGCATCAATTCTCTGTCGTGGTTATGTACAACTTTGCATTCATTGTCAAATATCATGGTAGCGCCGTTTTCGACAGTATACGATTCCCATTCGGGCAATTTACCTTCTACATTGGGATTGCCTGTTTTGGCAAAATTCAGCCATACCGAACTCATGATGTCAGCCAGGGCATAGGCTTCGTCAGTAGTGCTGGCCCAATCTTTTCGCATATCCACGTTGTCGAATGCCAACGGAATGTCCAGACCGTGGAATGATCCTTTTGACGCACTGTCAACGGGGCTTTTCCATGTCAGAAGATACGCATATACCGGAGTCTCAACCGATTTTGACCTTGCATCGAGCGTTCTGATGGTAAATGGTCTGAAAATCGTATCGATAGAAATAAGATCCTGAGGTGTATAATCCGGATAGGCTTTTGCGTACAATTCTACGTATTGATCGGTTTTGTCACCGTAAAATTTTGCCAGCCGTTCTTTTGCCTGTTCCTGAGTCAGGTCTTTTTCGCCGTAGGCAGTTTGCATAAGTTCATTCAGGGTTGACCCGATCATCAGGGGTATATCTTTCGAAATGTCTGCAAATCCGGGACTAAACGGTTGCTGGATCAAAACATCTCCATCAACTGAAGGTGCAAACCCAAACATACTTGGTGATCCGGGCTTTCTCGGGCCGGAGAGCTTCATGATAGCTTCATTTCCTGCTTTCACAAGATCCATATACGGGATAGCATCTATTTTATCCACTTCCTCCGGAGTAAGTCCCAGATTTTCCAGCACAGCCAGTCCCAGTTCCTGTGAACTTTCTTTGGTCATTTTATTGATCAGGGTACCGCTTTGAATGATCGCTTTCTTAAATAATCCCTTGGCTGAAGGCATACACATGACCGTACCTACTTTTCCGCCACCACCGGACTCACCCAAAATGGTCACATCAGAAGGATCTCCACCGAATTTTTCGATATTTTTATTTACCCACTCGAGGGCTTTAACCACGTCGAGCATACCGACATTTGCCGATTTGGCATATTTATCGCCACATACCGACAGATCAAGAAAACCAAGGATATTCAACCGGTGGTTCACTGAAACCATCACGACATCCCCTTTTTTTGCCAATGCTTGTCCGTAGGTCATCGGGTCATTGCTGCTCCCTACATGAAATCCTCCTCCATGCAGCCAGAACATCACCGGACGTTTTTTGCCATCCGATATCCCCTGAGTCCATACATTAACGCTAAACAGGTTCTTTTCATCCATTACAGAATCTTCGATCCAGCTAACGATTTGTTTTGCTACAGGACCGAACTCCGTACATTCACGAACTTCTTCCCAGGCATCCGGTTCCTGTGGAGCCATAAATCGTTCGGCTTTGGCATAGGGGATTCCCTTGAAGGAATAAATTCCATCATCTATACTGCCTGATACAGGCCCATAGGTAGTTTCAACAACAGGCATATCCTGACTTTGTTCCGTTTTTGAATTACACCCGGTAAAGCAAAATCCGGCCGTAATTAAACAAAGCAGAATTGAGTTTATTAATTGTCTCATAGTATAAAAATTAATTTTAGTTATTAATAATGCGTAAAAGCTATAATCACGAATTTAAAGCTAAAAAAAAATTAATACATTTTGAGATAATGTATTTAAAAACAAGTATAAAAGAACAAGGTGTAAGAAAAGAGGCGTTTTCGCTTTCCAAATCACTTTTCCGGTTTATACAATTCGTAATTAATATGGTTAATGACCAAATTTCAGATTACTCTTTCCTGATAAGCAACAAGGCATCCAGCCGTATTCGGGCATTTTTAATTATTTCCGATAGTGCAGTCCGTTCCTCCATGGCAGTCTGAATTTCATCCCTCCGTATATGGTTGTTCTTTTTCTGCAGGGTAATTAGTCGGTCTATTTCATAGTCCAGTGTCTGTTCCATGAATTGCATGCCTTTTGTTATTTCTTTAGCTGCCATTTCCCCGGCAATTTGTGTGGCAGATGCAATCATTTCCGGTAATATCGTATTTTCAAATGCCTCATTCTCAAGCATTGCATCTATTTTACCAGGGATTAAATTTTTATTGAACATATCTACGGAATATGTATCCGTAACATCGCTTCCGATATGATCAACTACAATTCGCAGAGGTGTATCCGGGAGAAAACGGTCTACGTATGTACGGTGTTTTCCTGTTGTTTCAAGAATAAAAAGTAATTCAAGCAGAAGCGCCGGACTCCCCGTTCCCCGTAAAATCCCAAAGCTGGCACTTCCGGTTGGGGAGCTTAACAACATATCAACAGCTCCGGTTGTAATCGGATGATCCCAGGTTAAGAGGCTGACATCTTCTCTGTTAAGGGCTCGTTTCCTGTCGAAAGAGACCTGTATGCCTTCCATAGATATCGACGGAAACACTGCTGTGATGACAGAGGCAGGATGTATCAAATAGGTACGGGGGGCGAGATCTTCCATCTCCACATCATAATGCCGGAACATTTTTGTCAAATAAATTTCCAGCTCTATGTCTGTATCTTCTTTTTGGATCTGCTTGATAAGCTCTTTCGCAATTTTAGGACGGAACGAATTCATTTCCAGCAATTTGTCTCGTCCATCTGCGAGATTCTTCTTTAGTTTCTGATAAACATCGTGCGTTTCATTGATCAATGCCTCAAGATCAGGATCCATATTTTTAACAGAAAATTCTTTGGATACATTCAGCAAGCGTTCTTTAAAGCGTTTGGCGATGATGTTGCCTCCTTCAAGGTTCATATTAAAAGCATCCAGGCCTTCATGAAACCATCTGACTACAGCCTGCTGTGGACTTCCGGCAATATAGGGTATGTGTATATGTATATCTTCTTTCTGCCCGATACGGTCAAGGCGACCGATCCGTTGTTCCAGTAATTCGGGATGGACCGGTATGTCAAACAGTATAAGGTGATGTGCAAACTGAAAATTGCGGCCTTCACTCCCTATTTCAGAGCACAGAAGTATCTGGGCCCTGGCATTATCCGCAAACCATGCTGCATTCCGGTCACGTTGTATGAGGGTGAGGTCTTCGTGAAAAACACCTGTTTTATGGCTGGCATGCTTCTTTAATTCCGCTTCAAGTGCCAATACCTTCTCTTTTGTAGTGCAAATGAGCAATATTTTGGCCGGATATACTTCCTTCATCTTTTTCAGGATCCACTTAACCCGGGAATCTTTATCAAACCAAAACTGCTGTACGTTTTCTTTTTCTGATGTATGCTCTGAATCGCGGATAAATTCATTGGTTAAGCGTTCCATCCAAAGGCTTTGGTTTTCCTTTTGTTCAAGCGGAACCAAATGTGCTATGCGCCTTGGGAAACCCTGCATGGCTGACCGGGTGTTCCGAAATAAAACCCTGCCCGGCCCATGTTGATCGAGCAGGTCTTCAATAAGATTATGTAGTGCTTTTTTATCTCCCTTTTCTACTGATGCAATTCGTTCTTTTGAAATCAGCGCTTCCAGTATTTTTATATCATGCGTCTGTAACGTACCCCCTGAAGATAATTTTTCAACAATATCTGCTATATTCCTGGTATCGGAAGATGCTGTTATAAAATCATCGTAATCAGAATATCGGACGGGATCGAGCAAGCGCAATCGTGCGAAATGGCTTTCAATACCTAATTGTTCAGGGGTAGCTGTAAGAAGCAACAAGCCTTTCACTTCGTTGCTCAATAGTTCCACAGCATGATACTCAGGGCTTACGTTCTCTACTGACCATTCGAGGTGATGGGCTTCATCGACAACAAGCATGTCCCAGCTGGCCGTAATAGCTTGTTTGATACGTTTATTCGAACCCGCCATAAATTCGAAACTACAAATAACAAGCTGATCGTCGAGGAACGGATTGCCGTCCGGAGCTCCTTTTTCAAGAGAAGAGCACCGCTTTTCATCATAAATATTAAACCAGAGGTTAAACCTCCTGAACAACTCTACAAACCACTGATGTATGAGCGACTCCGGAACAAGGATCAGTACTCTCGAAATACGTCCGCTCAACAACAGGCGATGCAGGATCAGGCAGGCCTCAATGGTTTTTCCCAGCCCCACCTGATCCGACAACAATACACGTGGAGCATATCTTGAACTCACCTCATGTGCAATGTAGAGCTGATGCGGGATCAAATCGATTTTTCCTCCCACAAAACCATTTACCGGAGATATTCTTCGTCTGTAATTGTGAAAATGCGTTTCCCTGCGCAGAGCAAACAGTTCAGGGGCATCAACTTCGCCGGTAAAAAGCCGGTCATCAACATTGTGAATAACGGACATATTTCCGAGATCAGCCTCCGACAATGCACGGGAATTCCCATAAAAGACATACAACTTACCGGCCGGTTCAATACTTTCAATAAGCATTGACATGCCCTTTGTATCCACAATGGTATCTCCTGGTTTAAAAACAACCCGACGCAAGGGAGCACTTTCGATAGCATACATGCGTACTTCATCGGATACCGGGAATAACATCCGTACCTTTCCTTTGCTAACCTCTGTTACCATGCCTACTCCTAACTCAGGCTCTCCGTCACTGGTATATCGTTGTCCCGGAAAAAAATCCTTCATAATGTTTTTTATTCAATTCTTAATTAATTCTCAATTAACCGGTTTTCTGATTCTAAGACGAAATGACCGGTAAATTTTTGTATTGAAATGCCGTATGTGGCTGTTTGTCAATCTGAAAGCCGGATTAAAACGATCCTCCGACTTATGATGTCCTGTCAATTTTGGATAAATGTACTAACTTTTGACGGACCTGCCCGATTTCTTTTGCTAAATACACCAAACAGGTATTAACCGGACACATTGTCGGGGATGAATATCTTTTTATTGATACTTCAATGCAAATTGTTAATTATGTTGCAGATGAACTTTTCCAAAGTCAGGAACTATGGAAAAGAGTTGGTTGATTTGTTACCACCAGAGTTCTTTTTCCTCGCCTTTCCAAAGTATCAGCTGGAAATCCTCGTAGTGATTTCCGGTTCCTATGGTATGTGCATACCGATATCCTTTACCCAATATGAGTTTATGGATCATGCCGGTACAGGAGAAGCGATTTATCTTATATTTACAGAAAGGAATGCGCTTAAGGCAGGCTCCTGAAGTTTCATCCTGTCAAAATCCGCACTTTACGCACATTATGTGTTTTTTCACGAAAAGATTCTCCTCAATATACTTTTTCCAGATACCTGGCCATTAGTATGTTTATTACCTCCGGAATTTCCAACATCAAAAAATGGCTTACCCCTTCTATTTCATGGTATTGTACATCCGGATACATTTTCCTGAAATCATGTTTGTATTCATCTGTAAGGCCATAGACCTGAGTGTGGATCACAAAACAGGGGATTTGTACGATTCTTTTTTCCCAATAACTCATATCATCACTCATGGAAGAGAGGATACCCTTCCCGATCGATAACGGTGTGATTTTACTGCTTTCCAAAATCTCCGTTTTAAGTTTTTTTGGAGTATCCGGCAAAAAAAGCATATTTAAAAAATCTTCTCTCCCTTTTTCTTCATTCAGGGTTTCCGCAAACACATTATTGTACGCTATCCATTCTTTTTGTGCATCTTCCGTTTTTTCGACCTCAAAATGCGCTCCGTCAATACTGCCAATCCCAATTGTTTTTTCGGGATATTTCAGTGCAAATACTTCTGAAACTGCAAATCCCATACTGTGCCCGAAGAGAAATGCTTTGGGAATCTTTTCGTTTTCCAAAACAGCATTTACAGCCTGAACAAACAAAGTGATATTGTATTTGTCGTGAATGTTTCTGCTGCTTTTACCGTGTCCGGGTAGGTCAATCGCAATCACCCTATACTCCGGGAATGCATTTAACTGGTTTTTCCAAACTTCTGTGCTTCCTGACCATCCATGAATAAATACCAACGTTTTTGAAGCATTGCTGTCACCGTACAATTCATAATGGATCGTAAAGCCATTATAATTCAGAAATTGGTCGTTAGAGTGGTTATTTTCATTTGCACATGAAACAGAAATAAGTAGCACCAACGAAAATATTAATGAACGAGTAAATATGTTCTTTTTCATTTTTCTGATTTTTACAATTTTTTTAATTATTGGTTTGAAATAAAGAACTTCCTGCTCTGTTGGAGAGATAAGGTATTTTTAAGTATCAAATACGATTGTTCCGCAAAAATACAGGGCGGTTAATCCGGGAAATTGTAAAAATGAGACATTTTGGGGGAAATGCCTGTTTATTCAGGGTCAAATTGTTATATAATTTAGAGTTTCACTAAGGAGAAAACAAAAAACAGCAACAAAAAGCCGTCATTCAGAGAAGTAACATTTTTTCAAAATGCACAAATTTGGATGACGTAACTCTGTATTTAAATACAAAAAATTCAACAACAAAAACACCCTACAACTTACTGAATATCTTATGTTTACACGAAACACGTCATCGGCAGGAACTTAGCCGGAGGCCTTGTGACGGTTTTTTTATCAATAGCAATACTCAGCCTTCTTTCCCGGTATAATTATCGAGTCTGATCTGAATTACTCTTTTCAATTCATTGTCTTCCGATCTGTCCAGCACATTCTGAAGTCTCCCGACATCTACTGTTTCGATCAGATGCAACAACGACCACTCAACGCCATAACACCCTGTATCAACCGGAGGTGAAAGGTTTATAAGTTTAATCGCTTCCTCTTCGGTCACAGGGGCACTGAATTGCTGTAACAGATCATCAAATGCATCCAAAGGAAAATCATCACTCCTACTATCCGTGTCGGCTGGAAGTTTTCCGATTTTGTACAATTCAGTCAATAGTTCTTCGTTTGTCATTCTTTTTTTCAAATATCCGGAATGGGTCTTTTATTTGGATGTTAACTTCTTGTTCTCTTTCAATAATCCGATTGCTTCTTCGATCCGCTTCTTTACGGTCTCTTCTCTTTTGGCACTTGTTATCCACAGCACATACTGTTTTTTATAGGATTGTGCCAGATTGTTGAAATTTGTTAATGCCGGTTCGTTTTTGGCTAATTCACTGATAATAAATTCAGGAATCTCAAAGGCTTTCTTTTCTTTTGTAACCGTTTCAGTGTTCAGATTTTCAATTTCAGCCATAACGGACCCGTCAATTTTTGATAGTCCGGCTTCGGTCATTTTTCCTTCTTTCAGCAAACCGGAAACGATCCTTTTATTCACATCAGACCAATTTTTCGTGTCGCTTCTCGGCGTGAATCTCCGAACATATTTTTCCTCATCCACTTTTTTTATAATGCTGTCAATCCAACCAAAACACAGCGCTTCTTCCAGTGCATCCTTATAATGTATGCAATCTGTTTTCACATGCTTTTTATAATAGAGCATCCAGATACCTGGGCTTTTATCATGATTTTCGGTTAACCAGTCTTTAAATTCCCGCCTGTTTTTAAAATAAATGTGATCTGACTCGTTCATTATTGCTTTATTTTGATTGTTAGAAAGTTTTATGAGTGGATTTCTTGGTTTCTGTTCCTGAAGATATGCCTTCTTTATTTAGATGATTTACGAATAATTTGAGCTGCGTGGAAGTGTCAGTATTAGTTTATTTGATTCTGTTTTTCCAGCTTCCAGGATCTTTGTTCGTATTAAACACAGAGATTACATCTATATGATCTCCTTTTACTACATAAATAATTATATAAGGAAAACGTTCTACTAAAAAACCTCTTACATCCTTGTAACGAACACGGTAGCTATTCGGATTCCTCTTAATTGCCCGTTCAGCATGGTCAAGACTATCTAAAAATTTCTCTCCTAACCCTGTTTTCTGACTTTCATACCAAAAATACCCCTCAAAAATATCCATCTCCGCTTCTTCGGAAAATTGAAAGTTATAAGGCATCTTTGGCTCTTTTTCGTATCCGTTCCTTTACCGTACTCCATGATGAGAACTTCATCTCCCCGGCTTCATATTTTTTAAGCCGTTCATCCAATTCTTTTTTATGGGATATGCTGAGTTCAAAACTCTCCTCCTGTTCTCTTTTCATCCCCTCAAGTTTCTTCAATATGACCTCGTCATGTAATTCAGTAAGCCAATGAATAAGGTCTATCTTTAATGTTTGTATATCCTTCATAAACTATTCCTTTTTGTAAATATAACGATTTTCAAAGAGTTTTTGATTTTTTATATTCTTCTAATTCCCCTATAAATTTCTTCAACTTATCATCGAATTTTCTTTTAGTCATGATAATTGTAGTAATTTCATTCGAACTATCGTCCCAATTTAATGGAAATTTAGTAGATGCTTTAATTTCATATATGCCTTGTCCCTTCTTTCTTTGACCTTCAAATGCAGGATCTACGATAAAACACAGGAAAAAAGATTTATTATAATCATATTTAAATTTAATTCGCCAATGTTCATCATCCCACCATTCTCTGGAAGAGTAAATTTCAATTATTTCCCAATCTTTCTTAACTAGCTCTTGTTCAATCTGATATTTATATCCGGAAGTTTTCATTGGGATTCTACTTGCTTAACATCCTATAAAAAGTCATCATTC
>JBNKDZ010000416.1:0-5089 GCA_050288525.1 Cyclobacteriaceae bacterium | reverse complement strand
GTATTGGCATCGAAAAAGAGTTCCAGGAAAAGATATTCGACATGTTTTTCAGAGCGTCCGAAATGTCGGAAGGTTCAGGTCTGGGCTTGTATATTGTAAGAGAGTCGCTACAAAAGATCAACGGAAAAATACATATCAATTCTACAATAGGAAAAGGCACCACGTTCATAATTGAGATTCCAAAAAACGGGAGATAATACTTCTTTGAATGCTTTTTAATGATTAATCAATTTTGTTGTTGATATGCTATATAATCTTGGCACATAGATTTTTATGCTTTTCTATCTAAAAATTACTTTAACATATTGAAAATTTCGCAATGGTGATTTTTTCAGTTCAATGGGTTAAACTATTTTTTAATTAGCTGGTATTATTAAAACACGCCTGTTATTTTAATACAGAAAAGTTGTGACACAAAAAAAAGCTAAAGATGAACCTACTTGAACAATTAAAAAAATACACCAAAGTCGTTGCAGATACGGGAGACTTTGAATCCATACGCAGTTTTAAACCTGTTGACGCAACTACGAATCCATCCCTGATATATGCGGCTGCCAGCGACAAGAAATACAGTCCGCTGATTGATAAGGCGATTGCTTCCGTTGAAAATTTTTCCTCCGATAAGCAGGAAAAAATTCAGGATGCAATGGACAGGCTTATTGTAGGTTTTGGTATTGAGATCCTGAAGATCGTTCCGGGAAGAGTGTCGACGGAAGTGGATGCGAGGTTGTCTTTTGATACGGAAGGAACAGTTCAGAAAGCACGACATCTGATTGATCTGTATGAGAAGTCCGGAATTGATAAAGAAAGAATCCTGATAAAAATAGCTTCAACATGGGAGGGGATCCGGGCTGCTGAAATCCTGACCGCAGAAGGAATTCATTGCAATCTTACCCTGTTGTTTTCTTTGCCTCAGGCGATAGCATGTGCTGAGGCAGATGTTCAGCTTATTTCTCCATTCGTAGGGCGTATTCTTGACTGGTACAAAAAAGATCTGGGGGTAGATCATATACCGGCAGATGAGGAGCCCGGAGTACAGATGGTAAAAGACATTTACTATTATTATAAAAAGTTCGGATATAAAACGGAAGTGATGGGTGCCAGTTTCAGAAATATTGATGAGATCACCGAACTGGCCGGATGTGATCTGCTTACGATTTCGCCGTCATTGCTTAAGGAGCTTGAAGACCGGGAAGAGGATTTGGTAAAGAAACTTGATGCTGCAAGCGCCGGGTCAAAAGATATTGCCAAAATGCATATGGATGAGAAAACGTTCAGATGGATGCTGAATGAAGATGCCATGGCTACAGAAAAACTGGCAGAGGGAATTCGGAAATTTACCATCGACCTGCTTAAACTTGAAAATCTTGTTGAAAAAAGGATGCAGTAGGAAGAGATTTTTTTCAGTCTTTTCCGTGTCAATCCCATTTTGCCAACCAATCAGGCACAAGTCCTGCTTGAACACTGGCAACGCTCGAAGACTTGCGCTAGGAGGAACTTTGGAAAAGAAGGGTCAAATTACCGAAAATCATTACAATCAAATTCCATTGGAGGATTGTCTAATGCTTCAATTAAAATTATATCATTTGAATGAGACAGCAAGCTTATTGTAAAATCACTTCCCTTTGAATATATCAGTTTAAATGATCCCATATTATCAATAGTTTGAACAATTAAAAACTTGTCCTTTTCATAGTTAAAAGCCATGGTTTCAATATTTCCACTAATATAACTTTGGTTATTTTGTTCCATCCACTCATACAGCCCCTTATATGAAAAAATATTTCCATCAAATAAATAATATGAAGCATTATAAGGACTTTTTTCTAAAATCTTAAAAATTGAATTAAATAAATCTAATACCTGATGACTTGTTAAACTATTTTTCCCTCCTATATCTGCAATTAACTTATTGAATGTTTTAATCTCTGAATAATCATTAATTTTTTCAATATTGTTAAAACAAATATCATCATCTCTCAAACAATAGTATAGATCAATCAATTTCCTGTAAATATTATATCCAAATACATACAAGTCACCGTTTGGAGTTCTAACAACAGAAATATTATAATTAATAAACGGTTCCGGAAAATATTTAATTAAACATCCGCAACTGATAGCATCATAATTTTGCCCATTAAGATCAAAAGTGTTAATCCTTTTTGATAAATAACAAGAATCCCAACTATCCAGTAAAAAGTTATCATTATGGAGTTCATTAAGAAGAGCCCTCTTGATTTTACCAGATTCCGTTTCAGAAATTATAACATTATGCTCGATTTTTTGAGTACAACTATAAATACCCATTATAATTACTATAAATACATATAATCTCATATTCCTTTTTCGGTTTTGTATCAATTGGAGTATAAGGGGAAAGGTTATGACCATGAATCTCCCATATCTTCCAGGCGTAGTTTGCAACTACATCCTTCATATCAAATCTACCACGATTGGTGTATTCACACCCATATAATTATTTATATTTATTCCGAACCTTTCACTTCTCGGCACACCTTGCGCCTGAGAGGGTATTGTTTCGATTTCTGCCTTCGATTTATACCTATCCATTAGAATCCGAAGCGTGACGCTTCTAAGCACTCGTTCGATTCTTTTGTTTGCTCTATTCACATAAATCCCCTTCTCAAGCGGATTTGCTCGTATATTCAGCACAAGGATCGCTAAAGCTTAACCTTGCGCTAGTGGGGTAGATGCAATCAACACCCAGTTTCTCTTTTCTTTTACATTCTTATCCCAGAAACGGCAATTAACGCTTATTTTCTCTTTTCATATTCTACTCCCCAGGCTGAGGATCAAGTAATTTTTTAAGAGATTCCTCCTCGCTATCAGAAACTGAAATATTGTACTTTTTATTAAAGTTGTTTGCCTCAAAAAACAAAAACATATTACATTTCTTCATATATATTTTATCATTTTCAAAATCATAGGTTAGAGATATGTTTTGTAATGCATTGATATCAAATATTCGTTTTCGAAACCACCCTTTAATCTCTATTTTTTTTTCGGTAAACAATATCTTACCGACTGACGGGGACGGATAAAAAATATTATGAAAACCTAAAAATAAAAATATAATCGAAATAACAATTGTTGCTACATACACCCAAATTGGAGGGTGATATTGATAGAATATTTTACCCGATCCAAAACTTACACCAGAAAAAATAAAATAAATATACCTTAAAACGTTTCGCCATATAAATAAAATAAAAAAATTATAATATTTAATTTTCATATCGTTTTAACATGCATTTATTTAAAAAATTCTGTATGTGTATTAACATTTTCCATATTAATTTCATTCCTCTTAGTTTTAATATTTTATATGTGTTACTACCAGAAATGGGGAATACTCTGCTATTAAAAACGTATTTACGAAATAGCTCCTCCGGATTTATTCATCCTGTAATCGTCGGTAAAATATTTTGACAGAAACAAATCAATGTTTTTATAGGCCAGCTTTTCCATGATCTCTTTGGGAGTGAGGCCAAACATCAGCCTTTTTATTTCATTGACGGAAAGTTCATAGGGTGTATTGTTTCTGTAAATAGTTACCGGGAACGGATATTTCAGGAAATACTGGATATCTCCGATCAGAAGGTTAAGATCTGCGGATTCTTCGTACCGGTCAAAGGGGTCCATGATGCCGTCATAATCGCTTCCAATACAGATGTGATCCCATGCCGAAACATCGTCAACGACATCGATGATCTGCAAAATGTTGCCCATGAAGATCTTTACATAGGCGTCTTTTTGCATGAGCAGGTATTTTTCGAGATTATGATCGTTGCGCCGGATTTTCCTGCTGAGCTTGTCCAGTTCGTCTTTGGCTTTACCACCCGGCATCCTCCCTTCGTGCGGATCCAGCCCGATAAGTCCTTTCGATTCCACGATCTCACGGATATCCTCATTGTACAGGTTTATAGACCAATGGCAAAAATATCCGTTCGTATGATCGATCTTATGGTCATCGCCGTTGAAATAGTTCATGTTATACCCGTTAACAGCACCATGACTGAAAATGATGGGTATATTATCGCCATCAAGCCGTTTTTGGCGCACTATACCATAAAATTCTTTTCTGGTGGCAAGACTCATATGCTTGGCATCGATCAATACCCGCCGTTCTGTTTCCGATTTGTGAAGCAGTTTTTCGATTACCTCACGACCCAACGCGGTAATGCCAGTATTCAAACCGACCGTCTGGTTAAAAATACTACCCATCAGTCCCGAATAACTTCGTGCATGGCCTGCGAGAAAGTTGTTGTAATAGTGAACCAGGGTAAGGAATAACGGTGTGTGTTCCGGAGCGAAAGCATGATCGCCAATCCCCTTGATACGGTTTACATTTTTTAAGACCTCTTCCCGGATTTGTTGTTGTATGTCTTCAGAATGTTCATGGTATTCCTTGCAAAAAGAAGAGGCATAAGGCAAATATGAAAGGCAATGGCCACCCTCCAGAGTGATAATGCCGGCAATATTGTTTGTGGTTTCCGTAATGCTTTTGTAATGGTCATAATCCGTAGCGATTTTAAAACCTTCATTACCGGCACCGGGAATAGACTGTTGATGTACAATAAATTGATATTCCTTAAATGTATCATTGAGATAATAATCAACCGGTATACCGGTCTTTAGATGTTCCCGGATCTGTTTTATTTTTTTTATCGGAACAGATGTGAGCCCGGTAGCGATCTGATTGATGTCACCGGAGAGATTCCATAAAAGATCCGCGATCTTCATGATCAGCTTTTTCTCATTGATGTTAAACCATCCGTATTCGATCGGGTGGATCGCAAGAAAAACACTTTTAAAATTGTTCTGAACTAATTGATTAAGGTCAGACTGACTGTCTTTTTCAGTTGAACTCATCATCTTTTTGATCGTTTTCGCAATACCATTCAATGAATTCTCATCAAATGGTATCTCTTCCCACATGGTATATTTTTCATCGCTGTACGTGCTTTTGTAGTAAGGTTTGAACGACGGGTGACAATGTAAATCACTTAAGTATGCCATTTTTCTAAATTTTTAAATTCCAACTTCCAGGCCAAAGAAAAGAATT
>JBNKDZ010000415.1:0-7234 GCA_050288525.1 Cyclobacteriaceae bacterium | reverse complement strand
ATGAGCGGCATAATTTTGTGTAATGGATTAAGTGCTGGATTTTCCATGATGTTTTTTTTGGTTTATTTTTAGTTGGTTTTCAAATCGTCTATACATTAATATAACAAATATATCGTACAATTCGATCATTTTCTTGATGGGTTTTCAGCTATAAGCATATCCTTACCCCTTACAAACAGCACTTTTTAATTGTTGATATTCATTCCACATCTGGTCTATGATTTCTGCTGCGGGCTCTATCTTTTCAAAGCCTGCTGCTACCTGGCCGATTTCCAGTTCGCCATCATCAAGGTCACCTTCAAACATACCGAGTTTTGCTCTTCCCTTGCCAAGCAATGCCCTTAGTTCTTCTGCTTCCTGACCTGCTGATTCTGCTGCTTTTACTTTTTCATAAAAACTGTTTTTCAGTAGCCGTACAGGAGCCAGTTTTTTCAATACCAGTTCGGTACTTCCCTCTTCTGCATTTACCACTTTATTTTTAAAATTCTCATGAGCAGATGATTCGGAAGCTATTACAAAACGGCTTCCGATCTGTACCGCGTCGGCTCCGAGCACCTCAGCAGCCAGTATTCCTCTGCCATCACCAATTCCTCCTGCAGCGATAAGTGGTAATGATATCGCTTTTCGTACGAGAGGTATCAGGCAAAACGTCGTGGTCTCTTCACGTCCGTTATGACCTCCTGCTTCAAAGCCTTCTGCTACCACAGCATCTACGCCTGCCTCTTCACATTTTTTTGCGAATTTTACGCTTGATACGACATGAGCTACCTTAATTCCCTCCTGTTTTAAAACCGAAGTCCATGCCTTCGGGTTTCCGGCTGATGTAAAAACGACGGGGACCTTTTCTTCAATGATAATTTTCATGATCTTATCAATTTCAGGATACATAAGGGGCACATTGACGCCATAAGGATTGTTTGTGGCACTTTTACATTTTTGGATATGATCTCTCAACGTTTCAGGATGCATGGATCCCGCACCAATAAGTCCGAGTCCGCCTGCATTGCTTACTGCTGAGGCAAGTCTCCAGCCACTGCACCATACCATTCCTGCCTGTATAATCGGATATTTTATATTGAAAAGTTTTGTAACTCTGTTAAGCATAATTATTTCATGTTTTTTTAATAAAAGGTCGTTTAAAAAAATACAATAAACGTCATTTTGTATTAAATTTGCGCAATGAATTGGAATCTAATCCTTATTAATTTTTTTAAATGGAGAATAAGGCATATTAATTCCCGTAATTTCACATTTATTTTAAGTGTAATAATAGGAGGTCTGGCGGGATTGGCTGCGGTGGTGTTAAAGGAAACGGTGCACTTCATACAGCATTTGCTTTTAAGCGGGAATTTATCAGCGTTTAAACAATACCTGATTTATTTTTATCCGATGATCGGTATATTGATCACCGTGATCATTACACGATATTACTGGAAAGAGAAGCTTGGACACGGTATAACCGATATCCTGTTTTCCATATCTCAGAAATCGAGCATCATCCGAAGGGGAAGGATGTATTCCCGAATGATTACAAGTGCCATTACGGTTGGGCTTGGAGGTTCGGTCGGACTGGAGGCTCCCATTGTGGTTACAGGATCAGCTATTGGATCCAACATAGCCAAATTGATGCATCTCGATTATAAAAGCCGTACTATTCTGATCGGTTGTGGTGCAGCGGGTGCTATTGCAGGTATTTTTAACTCACCAATAGCAGGCGTCATCTTCAGCAGCGAAGTCATCCTCGCGGGTGTGGGGTTTTCTACCTTTATACCTTTGCTCATAGCTGCTGTAATGGGTTCATTGGTTTCCAAAGGACTGATCGGAGGTGAAGTAATGTTTACTTTTGAACTTAAGGATGAATTTTATGGAATTGATACGCCTTTCTATATTCTGTTAGGTATAGTCTGCGGAATGGTTTCCGTTTATTTTACACGGGTATCCTATTTTGTTGAATATCGAATTACCAGAGTAAAAAATTACCTTATAAGAGGGGCTCTTGGAGGTTTGTTACTGGCCATCATCATTTATGTGTTTCCATCCATTTATGGTGAAGGATACAATACAATCAAACAACTTTTGGATGCTGATACTTCCAGCATCATTAGTCATGTGTTCTTTTCCATGGAAAATGATAATAAATGGCTGTTTATTTTATTCCTGTTTGGAGTAATTATCCTTAAGCCTTTCGCATCATCTATTACCATCGAATCCGGCGGTAGCGGTGGGATTTTTGCTCCATCCTTATTTCTTGGTGGTGTAACAGGTTTTTTATTTTCGTATTTTGTCAATACAATATCAACCAGTAAAGTGATAAGCCTTAGTAACTTCACACTAGTAGGAATGTGTGGGGTAATGAGTGGTGTATTACATGCTCCTCTGACAGCAATATTCCTTATTGCTGAGATTACGGGCGGGTATGAGCTGTTTGTACCTCTTATGCTTGTTTCTGCAATAGCATTCAGTACAATCGTATATTTTGAAGAATATTCCATTTATACCAAACGATTGATTGAACGGGGCGTTTATATTCCTCATGATAAGGACAAACAACTTCTCAGTACAATGCGCGTTGGTAAAATCATCGAGAAAGACCTCCTGACAATCGGTCCGGATGCAAAACTTAAAGATCTTGTACGACTGGTGCGTAAATCAAAACGAAATATCTTCCCGGTTGTTGACGATCAGCTCAGACTTGTAGGAATAATTACCCTTGATGATATCAGAAATATCATGTTTGATGAAGAAAAACGTGAAAATATGCTGATCAGTGCAATCATGTACGACCCTCCTGCAAGTGTGTCATCTGCAGATTCTATGCAGGCTGTAATGAACACATTCGAAAATACAGGAGTCTGGAATTTGCCGGTCATCGATGAAGACAAATATGTAGGCTTTGTTTCAAAGTCCCGAATTTTTAACACCTATCGAACAAAATTAAAGAAAGATCAAATAGATTAATAACAACAATAAATACTTCAAACCATACAATAGCCTTTACATGTAATATTTTTACTTGAAAAATTGTGTAAAACTTTTAGAAATAATGCTTGCATTTTATTAAAACCGTAAAAATGAGTGACTTATCCACAATAATTTGATTATGTAGCATAGTGTATGTTGCTGATATTCAGCATTATATAAGCATATCAACAAAAAATGTGGATAACTGGTTGAAAATGTGAATAACTTGACATGTATTTGCTGTTTATGAAAAAAAATGCGGACATTGAAAAAAAACATGAAATATTTATTATAGCTTTTTATTTTTATTTTTTGAAAATGCCCTTATTTCATTAAATATTTCATAATAATTGCATTTACTCATTGTTAAATTTCCAAAAGTATTTTTTTTAGATTGCACACGTTTATTTTTACTGTTTTGATTTTACTTTTTATTTGTTATATTCTCACCAACATAACAGATCAATTAATAAAAAAAAATTATAAATATTGATCATACATTGAGTGAAGTATTTGTATGTTACAAAAATTCGTCGATGATATTGACATCTTCATCCCCGATTTATAATCCATTTACAGATAGTTGAATCTTTCCACACGAACAGGTTTTATACACAAACAAACATTCGGGAAATCACGATTTCGTTTTGGTTATTATGATACATTACCATGTTGAATTACAGACACTTACTACAACGAGTCACTCCAACTTCAATAATTAGCTGGTTATATTTAGAGGAGGAATGTAAACAACGACTTTAATTCTGTTTAAAAATATTTCCTATTTCACATAAAAGATATTGTTTTTGCAGCTGCCTGGAAGTAAAATTCAATATTCATCATTCATAAACGACAATCAGAAATTTTTGTGTATTTTTAGTATGATTTTTATGAATCTTAGTATTTCTGATAAGTTTGAGGGGATTTTTACTTGAAATATGGTTAAAAGGATTTATATTTTCTGCCAGAATATGTACAATACAGAGACTCATTTTGCTTATACCGAATAATGCACCCTACAATTAAAAAATTTGTTATTGCCATATTTTTAATGGTAGCATCCATATTAACCGGAGTAATCGGTTTCATGACAATAGAAAAGGATTATACCTTGTCAGAGGCATTTTACATGACCATTATTACAATATCAACTGTTGGGTACGCTGAAATAAAACCTTTATCTGAAGGCGGGAGGCTGTTTGTAAGTTTTTACATTTTAACAAACCTGGCCTTTTTTGCCTATCTTGTGTCTTTGTTTACACGATATATTTTCGAGGGGGAATTAAACAAAATCTATAGCAGAATTATGATAGGCCGTGAATTAAAGCAATTGAAAAATCATATAATCCTCTGCGGCTTTGGGAGAAATGGCCGCAGAGCGGCTCTGGAGCTTAAAAACAGCCGGAAGAAATTTGTTATCATTGAAAACAATGAAGCTGTGCTGGAGCGTTTTCCTGACGCAAAAAAAAATTACAGCTTTGTGATCGGTGATGCTACTCAGGACGAGGTACTTAAGGATGCAGGGATCGAGCGTGCTACCGATATTATTACCACACTGCCAAGCGACTCAAACAATGTGTTTATTACCCTGACAGCCAAAGAGCTTAATCCGAGCATAAAAATAATCTCCAGGGCTTCAGATGAAAATGTGGAGAAAAAACTGATACGGGCAGGAGCTCATCATATCGTTATGCCAGATGCACTTGGAGGATTTCATATGGCGCATATCATTACCAAACCCTTTATCGTCGAATTTGTCGAAATGCTCAGCGGATTCGGAGATTCCGAATATATGCTCGATGAGATTAGTTTCTATGAAATGAAATCGGAATACCGGGATAAATCCATAGCCGAACTTGATATCCGCAAAGAAACAGCTGTTACTGTTTTTGGATACAGAGATAACGAGCGGGGTCTGATCTTTAATCCCAGTCCGCAAATACGAATACGAAAGGATGCGGTATTAATAATAATGGGGCATGAAAGTGCTCTTCGGGCATTTAAACAGAGATATACCCGTCATTTCAAGCTAAGATAAACGAATGGCTAGGCCTTTTCAGCTTTTTTTAAGTTCCTTTTACGGATCTTGTTTGCTTGTGTGGCATTGTAGATTGCCATTGATGGTAAATAGGCTTCACTACCTGCAAGCAATGCACTGTCTTCTAGTTTCTTTACCAGATCCATCAGCGGATCAAGAATATCAAGAATCTGTTTTATAAGTTCAACATCCTTTTTTATTTCCGGAATATCAACGTTATCAGGGACGATCTCAGGATTTTTTTCAGCATAGTTAAGACATTCACAAACAAATTCTATGGTATTGTGTCGCATCTTTGGGAGGGAAGCCAGTTCTTCTTCACTTAAAGAGACAAGATCAGGTAATTTGTCGTTGATAAATTCAATGGCCTTCAGAATTTCGTTCAAATCCTCGCTTGAGATACTAGTGGAGATTAAATTGTCATACTTCATAACTATCAGGTTTTAAGGTGTACTACGTGACCGGTAATAAAAAGGGGATATTAATATACTAAATTTCCTTGAATTCTAATAGCAAATTAGACTTTTTCCTGTTCAATTTCAGCATATTTTAGTCTAATTACTTACTTGCTAATAAAACACCGGCAATCACGCCAATCATACATAAATATTGAACAAAAAGGATATTTTCGCCATCAATTATACCCCATGAAATGGCAACAAGCGGGATCAGATAGGTAACTGAGCTCGAAAACAATGGTGATGTCTTTTTTATTAATCTGTTAAACATCAACAGGGCTAATCCAGTACCTACCACGCCAAGCAATGAAAGGTATCCGATGGCCGTCATAAATTCGCGCTCAAACGTTATATGTGCCTTAAAATCAGTGAAAAAAAACAAAATTATGGCTGTAAACGGCCCTATAAAAACCAGAGATATACTGGTAATGGCCATCGGATTGATGTGCGAAAGGTTGTATTTGATGATGTTGACATTTATGCCATATAAGAAGGTGGCCAAAACCACCCAAAGAGCAAAATAACTTATACTATATGAATCGTCCGAGGGTCCGAAAAGTATTAAGCCTAATGTGCCTCCAAATGCAAGCAATAGTCCAAAAATTACTATATTTTTGATCTTTTGACGGTAAAATATAACACCTACAATAAGAACAAATAATGGTGTTAATGCATTGATAACACCTGTTACAGAACTGTCAAGTCGTGTCTGCGCAAGTGAAAAAAGAAAGGCAGGTATCAGACTTCCGATTACGCCGGAAATAAAAATAATAAACAGATGTTTCCGCTCCACAGACCTGAGCCAGGAGATTGCAAAAGGCAGCAGAAATAACGCTGATGTGATGATCCGGATCGAAGCTACCTGAACCGGTGAAAACACATCCAGACCTTTTTTAATCAATATAAACGAACTGCCCCAGATGATTGTAAGTAGTAGAAGAAGTATCCAGGATTGTAAAGTCGGCCGCTCGTTTGTCATGTGTTTCTGATTTCTGCTTTGAACTTTTCAGGTATGCTCTCAAGTATCCCGACAAGTTCGGTATACGAACCAGTTGTGACCAATTGGTTACGTACCGGTTTAAAATTGGCTAACCCTTTGAAATAATTGGTATAGTGCCTGCGCATTTCGTTTATTCCCATTCGTTCTCCTTTCCACTTAACCGAGAATTCAAGATGTTGTTTGGCCACCCGTACTCTTTCTTCCAGTGTAGGGGCAGGGAGGATCTCTCCTGTTTTGAAAAAGTGTTTTATTTCACGGAATATCCATGGATAACCAATACTTGCCCTGCCAACCATTATGCCATCGACATTATATCTATCACGGAACTCTGCAGCTTTTGGAGCACTGTCGATATCTCCGTTCCCAAATACAGGGATTTCTATATCCGGATGGTTTTTTACTTCGGCAATCGGATCCCAATTGGCAGTACCTTTATACATCTGTTGCCGGGTACGTCCATGGATGGTTAACGCACATATTCCGGCATCCTGCAGCCTCAGTGCTACTTCAACGATACGTATTGAACCGGAATCCCATCCAAGTCGTGTTTTCACCGTTACAGGCAATTGTACCTGGTTCACGATTTCACGTGTCATGGACTCCATTTTGGGGATGTCAAGCAATATTCCCGCGCCGGCACCTTTGCATGCGACTTTCTTTACCGGACAACCATAATTTATATCGATAAATTCGGGAGAAGCTTCTTCGGCTCTGGCTGCTGCTTCCCTCATCGATTCGATCTTTTCTCCGAAGATCTGAATGCCAATCGGACGTTCA
>JBNKDZ010000414.1:0-2502 GCA_050288525.1 Cyclobacteriaceae bacterium | reverse complement strand
GCGCATGCCTTATCGCTGGCCTTTTATTTATATTCAAAAAATAAGGATCTGGATGCACTGCGTGAAAAGCTTGTCTTTACGACACATACCCCAGAAGAAGCCGGGAATGAGAAACATGATATACGGCTTTTGGAAAAACTGGGTTTCTTTTGTGGTTTGCCGGTAGAAGAAGTACGGAAAATCGGTGGTATCAAGGATAATGTATTTAACCATTCGCTGGTAGCACTCCGGTTGGCGAAAATTGCCAATGGGGTATCCAAGATACACGGAGAGGTTTCCAAGAAAATGTGGAGCAAATATGAAAATATTTGTCCGATAATATCCATAACTAATGCACAGAATAAAAAATACTGGATGGATAAGAAGTTGTTGGAAGCTCTTGATAAAGAAGAGGATGATAACCTGATCAAGCGTAAAAAGGAATTAAAACAAACATTATTTAATATTGTCGCAGATCAAACAGGACAACTGTTTGATAAAGATATACTTACCATTGTATGGGCCAGAAGATTTGCAGAATATAAACGACCGGCATTGATTACCAGTGATATGGATCGGTTCGTGAATATTATCAATAACCCGGACTACCCCGTACAGTTTATCTGGGCAGGTAAACCCTATCCTATGGATTATAATGCTATAGGTATATTTAACAGCCTGGTTCATTTAAGTAAAAAGCATTCAAATATTGCAATTCTGGTTGGTTATGAACTTCAATTATCACGATTGTTGAAGACAGGATCAGATGTCTGGTTTAATAATCCGCGCTTGCCGAGAGAGGCATCCGGAACCAGTGGCATGACTGCTGCAATGAATGCCTCAGTAAACTTTTCAACCTATGACGGGTGGATACCCGAATTCTCAAAACATGGTGTAAATAGCTTTGTTGTGCCTCCTGTTGATCTCTCCCTCCCTTCTCATGAGCAGGATCGGATGGATCTTAATAATATCCTTGATGTTTTACAGGAAGAAATAATACCGACTTACTATAAAGAACCAGATAAGTGGCTCTATATAGTGAAGAACAGTATGATGGATGTCATTCCATATTTCGATTCGGACAGAATGGCCTATCAGTATTATGAAAAACTGTATAATTACGAAAAAATATAATATGGAGGAGTTGAGAAAATAATTGTCACCGCTATATGAAATAGCAATTATTACAATAAAAAATTGTTTAATATTTTTATTGTAATAACAATTTTTTTCAAAAAATTAGACTTCTGATTATTTATATTGTAAATTCACAAGGAGGGATGGATATTCTCTGAAAATGATGCAATAATAGTTTGTGTATTTTTAAGAGAAGGAGAATTGCTTCTGTTTTATTTAAAACCGTATAATAACCATATGTCTAAGTTGAAAGTACTTTCACTTGCCTGGGAATATCAGCCGGATATTACAAGTGGAATAGGTGTTGCTTGTGAAGGGTTGAATGTTGCATTATCAAAAATGGTAGACCTCACAGTCATTCTCACCAACACTGAAGGAACCACAGAGGATGTAAAACACGAAAAAGTAAGTGTAAACATTCAGTCGGGAAGCAGAAGCAAAAATGTTGTTAAGGGATCACTGAATATTGTCGGTAGCCAAACATATAAACTCCCCATTAAACTTGATCCGTACTTCGATCCGTATCATGAATGGGAGATGGAGTATCGAATATCTGAAAAAGCATTTCACAAACAGGAGGACATCCTGATTGATGTTGAAAATGCCAATACAGGCGTTGTAGAAATTTCGACACAAAATCCCTCCGAAAAGAGTCTTCTGCCAAAACCTTCTGAACGGGATATTTTCAATGAAAATGTTAAGACAAAAATTCTGCTGTATACCAGAATGGTTGAAGATCTTGTGCGGAATTCACAGTTTGATGTAATTCATGCACACGACTGGATGACATTTCTTGCAGGGGTAAACCTGAAGCATCAGCATAATAAACCTCTTGTGCTTCATGTCCATTCGCTGGATTATGACCGGACAGGAACGAAAAAGATAAGTTGGGTTTATGATATCGAACGATATGCTATTTCTGAAGCCGATCTTGTTATTGCCGTAAGTAATTATACTGGTGGATTGGTAAAGAGCAATTACGGTTTGAGTAAAAGCAAGCTTATGACCATCCACAATTCTTTTGATAACATTACCAATTCCCTGTCATATACGCCTAAAAAACACAAAAAAGTCCTTTTTGCCGGCAGGATTATCGGAGAAAAAGGGATTCACTATTTTATAGATATTGCCCGGCAGGTTTATGAAAAATATAAGGATGTAGAGTTTATTGTCGCCGGTTCAAATTTTGGAAAATTTGATTTTGAAAATTATAAAGAGCTGGATCCTATACGCCATCGCTTTACCTATACCGGGGTGCTTCCAAGAGAAAAACTATTTAAACTCTATAAGAAAGTAGATGTGTTATGTATGCCTTCGGTGTCAGAACCTTTTGGAATGGTGGCACTTGAAGCGGCATCGTGCGGTTTGCCGGTGGTGCTTTCCAAA
>JBNKDZ010000413.1:0-9760 GCA_050288525.1 Cyclobacteriaceae bacterium | reverse complement strand
TATACTCGAAACGGATTTTTTCTTCTGTATTGAGTGAAGTATAAATGGGCACATGGAGTTTGAGGATCTTTTCCCATTCAACAGGAAAAGGATCAACCGGTTTTTTCCATGTGTGTTTCTTGCGGTGTCTCCTAAAGATGAGCGCAACCAATAAGAGTATGAAAACCAGTAAGATATAGGACTTCATAGTAAAAAATGATTTTTAATAAAAAACAGATTATGATAAAATTGCTTCAAATATATTTTTATTTATTCATCAACATATACTACCGGTCATAATAATTTCGCTCCTATTTATCAAAAATTAATAATAAGTTAATCTTCCCGATCGTTTATATCTAACACATTAACCATGTTAATCATGTGATTTTCAGAAATATAATGTATCTCTGTTTATTTTGACCCATATAAATTTTTAGTATGAAATTAAAAATAGAAACTAAAAAGAGGCTACATTCATTATGTATGGATTATGTCGAAAAGAGAATAGCCAATGCAAAACTGGCTATGCAGTCGGTTCAGGATTCTGCCAATGAGGAATCTAAAAGCAGTGTTGGGGATAAATACGAAACCGGCAGGGCAATGATGCAACTTGAAACGGAGAAATATGCCGTACAGCTTGATGAATCATTAAAACTAAAGCAGGTATTGTCACAGATAAAGCCTGATTTACAACATGATTTTGTGGCCCTTGGAAGTGCTGTAACAACCAATCATGGCAATTTTTTTATTGCAGTTAGCGCCGGCAAGATTGATCTGGGTGAAAACATTTACTATGCTGTTTCGCCGGTATCGCCGATTGGCTCCAAATTACTGGGAGCAAAGACAAATGATAAGATCACATTTAATGATAAATTTTATCAGATACAAGAAGTTGTTTAGGAGGATGGTTACTTTGATAACTGTCAAATAAAAACCCGGCGTGTACCGCCGGGTTTATTTTTTGTACAGTGGGGCACAGGGCAAAGAGTGACAGGATTGAAAGCAGCTGTAAATATGGATCAATCGGTATATCTGGGGATAGAAAAATAAACATAGCAAAGCGCAAAGAGCGCAGCGCTAAGCGTTAGATTCCCGGATATTCAAGTGTCTCTGTCAACCAAGGAAAATATATAGCAAAAAACCATTATAAAGCCGTCATTCAGAGGAACTTGCCCGAAGGGCTTGTGACGTAGGAATCTCCATCTATTCGAAATAGTACCGGCAAAATGCTATCCTGATCCCTAACTGAAGGAGATTCCTACGTCGTAACCGGCAATTATTTCCTATCCTCAATAATTACAGGAAACTCCTACCGATGACGGCTATTTGTTGTTTTTTTGTATATCCAATGATACTCAGGTGCCCCGGTAATATCCCTCATTTTTTGCTCAAATCCCTCGAAATTCTGATTGATCCGGAAATATTTGTCTATTGCTTCTTAATTGCTCAAATAAGCCCGAAGCGAGACGCTTGGGTAAAAATAAAAAACCCGGTTGGTGAGACCGGGTTAGTGTTATTGGTATAAACAGGGTTTAGGTTTATTCGTCTATTAATTCCTCGATCTGCTCCATTTCTTTTTTAATGGAACCTCTTTTTATTAGTGTATATTTTTCAATGCCTATTTTTTCAAACCATTCTTCCCAGTTGGTCATTATCCGGTCCCATTCCATATCTTTTTCCCTGGGAGAAGCTTCTACAATGACCACATGCAATCCGGGATATTCACTTTTTACCTTTTTCAGTTTAAAAGGATCTTTGCCTACGATCGGATATCCGTCGGTAAGGATGAAAAGGAAATTTTTCGTTAGGGTATCTTTGGCATAATCTACAGAAAGATCCTCGTAAAAATATTTCCAGATATCAGCACCGTAATATGCTTTAGGATTTTTGCTGAATACAGCTTCTTTGTACAGGGTATCAACATTTGCCAGAAAGTCATCTTTACGTTGCTTTTCATTTTTCTTTCTGAAAATATTTTTGATCTTGTCCATGTTCACATAAAGTCTGTCTTCGTATTCATCCCGTCTAAGATTAGATCCTATTTGTGGGGCAATAACGACTTTTATTTCATCCCTTGATTTGATATAAAGGTTCTTTTTTACATTTTTTTCAAACAATTCATATAATTTATGCAGGATTTCCTTATCCCGCTGTGGCTGATCAGGCTGTACAATCAACCTGTCTGATAAATCGAGAAGAATAATAAAATTATGTTTCGTTCTGATTTGCTTTTTGTCATTTTTAGGGGACTTTGGACCACAGGAAAATAAAAATGCACCCATCAAAAAGAAAATGACTGAAAACACAAAAATGGTATATCTATGATTTTTCATGATAGCTAAGTAAAATATGTTTTACAATAGAAATTTGATCTTCCGGAATTACATCCTTTTTCCAACAACTTTGACTATACCTTTTGAAATGTCGTTTTTCTCTTCAAAATCCTTTTTGATAAGCAGGCATTTCTCTTTGAGCTCTTTCATATTTGCAGGAGCCAGGTATGACAGCCATCCGGAAGTAAACTGATCGATATAGCTTTTCAGACTGCCATAAAATACAGTACTGATATCTTCACGGTAATTGTTGATCTGATTTTCAAGCTTTGGTATGTTATGCAGCTTTTTTGTCAGGATCTCAATATCCTTTTTCATATGCTTGATGATCTTGTTCAGGTTATTTGTGACCTGCTTTTTCGACCATTCAGTAAGCAATGAGTGTAACAGAATACTCCAAATTATATACACTAGAAATCCCAGAAAAAGGATGATGTAGAATGTTGAACTTGAGGTCCAGGATGTAGTTGCCAGTCCCATAAGTTCTTTTGCGCTTTCAGTATTGTTATGAATAATCATTGCCAAAAGAAAGTCAACTATAAAAGTAACTATAATCAATCCTGAAAGGAATAGAGATTTAAACTTGTGTTTCATTTCCAATAATACATGGAATGTCCATCCAAATGCATAAAAAACAAATGGGATCAGGAATAAAAGGTAGTTATATTGTAACGCCTCACCCAATTCGCCAGGTCCTGGCATGATGCTTCCGGTTCCTGCTCCCTGAGCTATTGCTTCGGCTATAGCTTCGAAGTCAACATACAATGCCTTATAACTGGCGGAGATATAGAAAAAGAATAAATAGACAGAGAGAAAAACCAGTAAAAAAAGATTTAATGAGAATATAAAAGGACTAAAAGTCTCTTTTTTCAGCAATTCCTTGTTTTTTGCATTCATCTCCCGGATCTGGAGGAGTTCATTGCGGTGTTTCTCAATCGTTTTTTCTTTTTCCTTGATCTCTGCTTCAACTACAGCATTTTCTTTTTCCTGTTCTCTTTTTTGTTTTTCAAGGTCTTTGATGACCTTTACCATTTCCTTTTTTTCGTCATCGGTCAGACCTTTATACTTTTCTTCTACAAGGTCGCCGTTTTTTATTCTTTCCAGAAATGCTTCAAATACGTCCGGATCCCCCTTCACATTACCCGCCTTCTCGTAGCCAAAATCATACAGATTGACCCGGTCAATATGGTGAACAGCTTTTAAGTTATCTTTTGTTTTTGCCTTTGATACCCGTGTTGCCATAATTATGGTAATTAAGTGATTTAAAAAAGTAGATTTGCTACAATTTAAACCAATTATATTCTATCGCAAAAACTTAACGTAATAGATTTGCATTTTTTTAAGGGAGAAGGTCGTCTGATGACGTAAGAAAAGGATATGATTTGATCAAAATCCAGTTATTTATTACGTCGGTTTATGGTGGGGTAATTTGGCTGATGAATTTAATCTGTTATCACAATAGTAAAAATTCAATGGAAATATGAATAATATTGAATAAAGTGTCATTTTAATCGCAAATGATTTTTTATACTGATTTATATTCGGAAAAGAGCTCATTTGCATCAGGTTCCGGATTTCATGCGTTCAGATTCTGAAAGTGACCGGCTGATACAGTCTTCTACAGACATACCTCTGAAGTAGTTGCCTGAAAGCAGTAAGGGCTCATTTTTAATATATGATTCAATTGTACTGACAATAGAATAATGCTCTGGGGTGAACGTCGGGACTACATTTTGTCTGTTGATGGATTCAAGTATATCCTCAGGGCGGATGTTCAGGATCTTAGCGGCTAATAATTTCTTTTCCTGAGGATCCATTACTCCAGGTTTGAAATGAAATGTGAACCCTCTGTAATTGTCATGTGGTACCGTATCTCGCGATACAACAGAATAGAAAGGATAATCCAATGGTACTATTCCCGCAAAGGGTTTAACCGGGGAAACGGATGATGGAATGATAATACCTGTTGAGTCTATGGTTGTTTCTCTGATCATTAACAAGGCATTTGATAGTTTGGAAAAAGTGCCTGCAAGCAGGTTCGATGCCACAGATGGAGGTGTGCACAGAGCCAGGTAAGATGTATTTAATGATTGATTTTTGGAAGTCAACAATTCAAAACCTGTTGAGATTCGTTTAATATCCAGAACTTCAGTTTCAGTACGAACATCAAGGCCGGAAGTTGCAGTGAAGGTGTCTGTGATCTGGCTGAGTCCAGCTTTCATTGTATAACTTTTCAGGATATCCTTACGTCGCTGCCTTTTTTTGAAAAGAATATCTGCGGGAAAACCATCCGTATTTTGTGAGGGTACAGCACTAAACAACTTTGAGAAGAATTTCCGGTAGTTTCTCTTACCGACGACGGAGCTGTAATAGGATGCTACTGTTTGTCCGGATTTCTTCAGGAAAAAGGCTTTTGGGATATTAAAAAGAAGTTCCAGAAGGTTGATCTGTGAGATGACAGATACAAGCTGATCGTTTTTCAATACTTTATAAGGAACCTTTTCGCGTTTTAAGATATCCTGCACCAACTGGTATTTTTCAAGAAGGCGGATAAGATTCCCATATGAATTGTAGCAGGTATGAGCTCCTAGTTCGATCCAGAAACCATCTTTTGATTTATGGGTTCTAAAAGATCCTCCTGTACGGGGTGATTTCTCAATCAGGAGTGTTCGGTATTTGTTTTCAATGGCAAAAGCAGCAAGGCTTAGACCGCTGATACCTCCTCCGACAATTACCAGGTCATAGTTATTCATCGATGTATTTTTTATAATTGATCAGTCCAAATGCAAATGTTAACAAGTGTTAATAAATCTTAACGATGGTTAACATATTTTTTTATCCGGATCCTTCCTGTTTTCTTTAAGTCATTATTTACCAATGAACGTAACAAGTTGAAGACATTGGTCAGGCAACCAAAAGATTTTATGGTTATTAGATTAAAATTAATGTGTTAAATCGGGGAAAGGGCCCCTGACAGGAAATCTGGCGGGGGCACTTTTTTTATTTTCAGGATCCGGATGTTACATTGATTCCAGAATATTTACAGCGTTTCGAATACATTCGGAACATATTTTTTCCTTTAGTTTATTATCCTTAAAGTATTGTTGCCCTGCTTCGGTATTCAGATCACATTTAATAAGATCTTTACATGTCGTGGAATGATGGATACCGGAAAACTTTTTTGAGAATTCTTTTACCGCATTGTAAGTGGTCGGAGTCGAATTGCTTTCATCGTTACCATATTTAAGGCCAAGAACCATATACGCTCCTGTCACAGCACCACAGGTTTCCTGTTGGCGACCCATACCACCACCAAAACCTCTTGATACATTTTGGATCAATTTTGGATCAAGACCGAAATTATCAGCAAATACAGTAACTACTGATTGGGCACAATTGTAGCCGGAGTTGAATAATTCTACTGCTTTATCTTTTTTTTCCATGAGTTTATTAATGAATTGATTATTTCAATTGTTTTTTTGTTAAGATAGTATTTTTACCTGAGTTGTCATTTTATTATTTGCTAAAAAAGCCTTAGAAAGTTTTTTCCTGTTCCGGAGTCTTTGCCTTTTGACTTTGTCGTGATTCTTACTGCAACTTGAGTAAGTGAATGGGTCATGAAATACATTTTTGAGACTGATTTTGCGATAGCTTTTCTGCAAAATCTGATTGATGATACAAAAATTTCCATCACAGAGGATATGAAATTCTCAGAATCAAAAGGGTATGGTTCCATAGTACGTATTTATTTGAAAGGTTATAAAACAAAAAACCCGGTCACTTTTCAGAGACCGGGCGAATTTTTTCAATCGTAATTTTTGATAAAAAATATCGGTATCTCTGCACTTTTTCTTTCGGTACGTGTGCTTACTGGTATACTTTTTCCTCTTTGAGATCATGGATATCATTTCGGTCATATATTTTTCTTTTATAAAACAAAAAACCCGGATTTCTCAACCCGGGTCTTTAACCATATCCTAAACAATGGTATACGTCATATCCGGGTCTTGCGAAAGACTGAATGCCTCTTTGAAGTGGTATACATTGTTGAAAGTTTCATTCCTTTTTCAGTTTGTATAATTTTTGTAAAAACACATAACAATTATCAGTGCTCAAGAAGTTCCTTAAGCTTGAAAAAGATTTCTGTATTATCCTGAATACCTGTAAAAAGTTCACTTCCCGGCCCAAAGGCAAATACCGGAACCATTGTAGCGGTATGTGAGTCTGTGGAAAATTTGCCAACGACAATACCTTTTTCCATGCTTCCTCCTGAGACAGAAAAGCCTCCTGTCTCATGATCTGCAGTAACAACAACGAGTGTTTGACCATCTTCAGCGGCAAATTTCAGTGCTTCGCCCAATGCACGGTCAAAATCAAGGACTTCAGTAACCGTGTAACTTGTGTTGTTGTTATGACACCCCCAGTCAATTTGTGAGCCCTCTACCATCAGAAAAAACCCTTTTTGATTTTTTGACAATACATTTAAAGCTGTTTTGGTACTTATTGGCAACATATCACCTCTACCATCAACATAAGGAGGAGCATCCTCCGGGTAAAGGAGTCCTGCAAGTTTATCTCCTGAATAGTACGTCAATGAATCCGGATGCATAATAATGTCATATCCTTTCTTTTGCAGTTTGGTTAACAGATTTTGTTTTTTCTCATTTTTTGAGAAATAATTTCTTCCTCCTCCTATAAAAACATCAATATCCGTATCAAGAAAATCAAGGGCTATTTCGTCATGCATCTCACGGTCGGGTTGATGTGCTATGAATGAGGCTGGTGTTGCATGTGTTATTTTACTTGTGGCTACAAGACCGGTTGTGAGTCCTTTTTTTTCTGCCAGTTCAAGTATGGTCTTTTGAGCTTTAAAAGTACTGTCCATACCTATTACGCCGTTTTTTGTTTTTTTTCCTGTACTTAAAGCGGTGCCTCCTGCAGCTGAATCCGTGATCAGGTTATCGGAAGAATAGGTTATTGAGAAACCGGTAACAGGCATGTTTTTCATGTACAGGTTACCTTTATTGGCAACTAAAGCCCCATAAACCTGTGATACTCCCATGCCATCACCTATCAGGAATATGATGTTTTTTACTTTTGTATTGTCCTGTTTTGGGGACGAAAAATTTTCCACTTCATAAAACCTGTTATTCCTATAGACGATTTTTGCCAGCGAATCAGTATGTGAATCACTGTATTGGGAGAATACTGAATGCGGAATTAAAAAAAGTAAAAGGATTATAATACGCAGTGTTGTCATAAGAGTTTTTTTAGAAAATGAATCCCGAAAGTAGGATCATTTTAATATTGTACAAAATTAATAAGTTTAATTTTCTATTCGTTTTATGTTAATTAAAAATGAAGGCCCGTTAACCGTTATTAACAAAATAATTGTAAAATTTGTTCATATACGTTCAGGAAGGAACAAAGAACAATTATTGCAAAGAGTACAGTCAAAGCTGATAGATTTCTTTTTTAATTCACAAAACAGGAAAATCCAGCTTTATAACGAATTATCTGTTCTTTGATATTCCTTGGGTATTTTCAGGGTAAATTCAGATCCGATGCCGGCATTGGAAGAAACACTAATTTCTGCCATTATCTTTTTAGCAATCTCTTTGGAAATATATAATCCGAGTCCGGAACCTTGTGATTTTGTTGAACCTCTGAAATACATTTCAAAAAGCCTTGGAACATATTCCTGATCGATCCCTTCGCCATTATCTGAAATTTTTATGATATGGTATTTTCCGTTCAGCACATGAGATACTTCAACATAATTTGCAGTTTTGTTGTAATCCTGATATTTGATGGCATTTGAAATAAGGTTGTTAAGGATTATTTTTATGCGTTTTTGATCGGTAGCTACTTCCACATCATTTCCTATAAGGTTAATTAATTTAACATTATTACTATGAAAGGCATGCTGTGAAAAGATGTCCTCTATCATACCGGATAAGTTAAAATTTTCAATTTCGATCCTGCTTTTCTGATTTCGGGAGAAATCGAGGAGATTCAGGACCAGATGTTCGAGTTTGTCTACACTATCCGAAAGCAAGGATTCATAATATTTTCTGTTTGACTCTTCCGGGTCACGGTTCATCACATGTAGTAGTCCTTTGATGGATTTTAGCGGTGCTACCAGTTCATGAGAAGCGCTGTAAACAAATCTGTCGAGTGCCAGATTCGCTTTGGCAAGTTTTTTTGTCCGTTCATTTACTTTTTCTTCAAGCGACTGATTGAGCGAAAACAATTCATTTCTTGTTATCTCAAGGAGGATTTTTTGTTGTTCAAAATTATTTCGCTGTTGTATAATCTCACGGTTTTGGTTTTGAAGTTTTTCATTTTGTTTTGAAATCGCTTCATTTTGTTTCTGTATTTCAACCCTTGAATTTATGAGATCATCATTAATGGAGATGAGCTCTTCTGTTCGCTGTGAAACAACTTTTTCAAGGCGTTTATTTTCATTTTTAACATGTATTACCCGGTACTTATAAATAAAAAAGCCAAAAGCCGAGAGGAAAATTGTAGCGGATATTCTGAACCACCAGGTATTCCACCAGGGAGGGAGTATTATGATGCTCAGTGTTTTAATTTCTTTAATTTCTTTACCATTAAGGCTGGTACTGAGTTCGAAGGTGTATTTTCCGGGAGGAATTTTTGTAAATGTGGCTTCTCTGTTATTCCCAACGTCAATCCAATCCTTTTGCAAGGGATACAACCGGTATCTGAAATTTGTGTTTACAATTTTTGAATAGGTAAGGTTCGAATAGTATATCGAAAATGTTGACTCATCATATTTCAGTTCTAACGCACTTGTCTGAGCAGCAAAATGTCTTAACGGATTATCTCCTTCCATTCGTTTAGGAGAATATACCTTGATTTCAGTGATCAACAAATTGGCGGGAGGGTCTTTTTTCTTTAATGTTTTTGGGTTGAGATGGATTATGCCCTCATTTGTTCCCATGATTATAGTGCCATCAGACAATAATCCTGCAGTCCGTATAGTGAATGTATTGGTTGGCAGCCCGTCTTGTATGTAATAGTTTCTGAATGTTTCAGTTTCAGGGTCAAATCTGGACAATCCATTACCTGTACCAATCCAGAGTGCACCTTCTCTATCCTCAACCATTGATACTACATGATTGTTAGCAAGACCATTTTTTTCGGTATAGCGTGTAAATGTCGAGTCTTTCCTGTTATACCGGTTTATCCCTCCTCCCTGGGTAGAGACCCAAATATCTTCCTTGTCAGATATCAAAATATCGGAAATTACATCGTTACTAATGGAAAAGGGATTGTTTTTATCATAAATAAACAAACCCGCCAAATAAAGGCGGGTTTGTCATTAGTCTGAGCTTCACTTTAGTGAAGCTTTTTTTATGCTTCCAGCGGCGTCCGATGGGAATTGATCCATGATTTGTGATCCTTTGAGCAAATCAGCG
>JBNKDZ010000412.1:0-5457 GCA_050288525.1 Cyclobacteriaceae bacterium | reverse complement strand
GGCCCGTATAAGATCATCAACCTTGACGGAACCTGGATGGACAGTCTTTGGGTAGCTGCGGCTGAGATTCATCAGTTTGGTGATAAATACTACCTCGCAGGAACCTGGAGTGATCATACTACCTTGATTGAAGCTGTTCCCAGAAGATATAACGTGCCCCGTAACCAGACGCAGTTGCTGGTAGCAGATACACCGGAAGGTCCTTACAAACCATTGGTTAAGGAGTTTGATTTTTGCCTTGGTCCGGAAGACTGGGACATCATCGACGGTACGCTCTATGAAGAAAATGATACGATCTATCATGTGTTTGTACATGAATGGACACAGATTATCGACGGAACTATGGATTATTTCCCGCTGTCAAAAGACCTGACGCACCGTACTGCTGAACCTATTACCATGTTCCGCGCAAGCGAAGCGCCATGGTCTAAAGAAATGAATAGCATCAGTGAAGCTACCTTTGGTATGAAAATGCCGGGTTGGGTTACAGACGGTCCGCAACTCTTTAAAACTCAAACGGGCACACTGGGTATGTTATGGTCAAGCTGGGGTGAAAACAGGTATGCTCAGGGTATTGCCTATTCAACCTCCGGAAGTATCAAAGGCCCGTGGGTACAGGAAGAAGAAGCCTTTAAAGGTGACAATTCCGGACACGGCATGCTCTTCACAACATTTGAAGGAAAACGCCTGTATATTGTACATCATTCAGGAGAAAGAGGAGGACGGAAACCTCAGATCTGGACAGTGGATGATTCGGGAGACAAACTTATTCTTGGAGAAAGATTAAGTCTCTGATATTATTGATTAAAGTATTATTATGCCTGATGCAGCTATATATTTTCTGTTGCATCAGGCATTTTTTTATTGATTTCACATCTTAAATCAAGATCAGCATATATTCAGGAGGTTAAAAAAACAAGGTTTGCATTTTGAATTAAAATTATTTCCTGAGTATCGTTATATTTGTTGAGCAGAAGTGATCTTCGCAGACAATATTTTATTACAACAATGAATCCAAAAATTATGAAAAAATTCGTGTATTCCTTTCTGGGAATTGCATTGCTGGCCTTTTTAACAGGCTTACGGTCAGAAAATTCTGACAAACAGAAATCAACAATTCCAATATATCTTAACACGTCATACTCCTTTGAAGAACGGGCTGCCGACCTGGTCTCACGACTTACACTTGAAGAAAAGCAAAGTCAGTTGGGAAACAACATGGCGCCCATTCCCCGTATGGGTATAAAATCCTACAATACCTGGAGTGAAGCCCTGCATGGGGTACTTGGTTTTGCCAATCCGGGTGCCGGGCTGCAAGGTCCGACTTCGTTTCCAAATAGTGTAGCCCTCGGCTCAGCCTGGGATCCCGACCTCATGGAACGGGAGGCTGCGGCAATAGCCGATGAAGCACGGGCGATCAATGCGACCGGAACGAAAGGTCTTACATACTGGTCACCGGTGGTGGAACCAATACGAGATCCACGCTGGGGCAGGACCGGGGAGTCGTATGGTGAAGATCCGTTTCTGGTGTCTGAGATCGCCGGGGGTTTCGTGCGTGGTATGGTGGGTATGGAATCGGATTATCTAAAGACTGTTCCGTGTGCCAAACATTATTTTGCCAATAACAGCGAATTCGACCGCCATGTAAGCAGCTCCAATATGGACAGCAGGGATATGCGGGAATTTTACCTTACGCCATATAAGAAATTGATCGAAGAAGAAAACCTGCCTTCCATCATGTCTTCCTATAACGCCGTAAACGGGGTGCCGACCTCAGCAAGTGTGCTGTACCTGGATTCCATCGCCCGCAGAACTTACGGCATGAAAGGATATGTCACTGGTGACTGCGCAGCGATTGAAGATATTTATACAGGACATTACTATGCCAAGACAGGAGAAGAAGCTACTGCTCTGGGGCTAAAAGCCGGGGTTGACTCCGACTGTGGCAGCGTTTATCAGCGTAGTGCCATTGATGCCCTGAACCAGGGACTGATGACCATGGCCGATATCGACCGGGCACTGGTAAATATTTTTACCATCAGAATGCGGACGGGAGAGTTCGATCCTCCGTCAAAAGTGCCGTATGCACTGTACCAGGCAAATGTGGTCAACTCTCCGGCAAACAAGGCATTGGCACTGGAAATTGCTACCAAAACGCCTGTTCTGCTTAAAAACAACAACGCAAGCCTTCCGCTCAATCCGGCTAAAATCAAAAAAATAGCCTTAATAGGACCACAGGCGGACGAAGTAGAACTCGGACCCTATTCCGGCAGACCGTCAGAAGAAAATCTGATAACACCGGTAGCAGGGGTCCAGGCATATATTGAATCAAAAGGACTGAAGACTGAAGTCGTTCATAGTTCAGGAGGAAATACCGCCAGCAAAAGCAACCTGGTATATATCTCCGAATTCGAGTTGTATAAATCCACAGGAGGTAAAACCACAAAATATGATGCGACAAAATATGCGGCAGCTTCAGAGGGAATTACCGTAGGTTCAGGCATGGGCGATGTAAATCAGGTGCGGACCATTGATGACGGTTCGTGGACATCCTATGAAAACATTGATCTTACAGATGTTGACAGCATGGGGCTTGTGGTGAATATCCCTACAGAAGGCGGGATCATAGAAGCACGTGTAGGTTCGGTTGATGGTAACCTCGTCGCCACCCTGAATGCAACTGTAGCCGCCGGCCATCAGGCAGGTGGTGTTTATGGCACTGGAAGCCTGATGAAGGTAAAGGTAAACAAGCTCGGTGTAACCGAACCACAGACCCTGTATCTGTGCTATCATGCGCCGGATGATGCTCCTATTGATGAAGCAACCATCGAAATGGCAAAATCAGCCGATGTGGCCGTGGTGTTTGTTGGTACAGACGAAAAAACAGCAACCGAAGAAGCTGACAGGCTAACACTGCTGTTGCCCGGCAACCAGAACGAACTCATAAAAGCAGTAGCTGCTGTCAATCCCAATACCATCGTGGTGATGCAAACACTGGGATGTGTGGAAGTAGAAACATTCAAACACGAAGAAAACATCCCCGGCATCATCTGGACCGGGTATAACGGACAAGCACAGGGAGCAGCCATTGCCCGGGTACTCTTTGGAGATGTGAACCCAGGAGGCAAACTGAATGGTACCTGGTATAAGTCGGTAAAAGATCTGCCAGCCATTACGGACTATACTCTGCGTGGTGGTGATGGTAAAAACGGACGTACCTTCTGGTATTTCGATAAGGAAGTTTCCTATGAATTCGGATACGGATTGTCGTATACCAGCTTCGAATACAGCAATTTTAAAATAAACAAACAAACCATCACCCCTCAGGACAAGATTACCATAAGTGTTGATGTGGAGAATACTGGTAAATATGATGGCGATGAAGTGGTTCAGATCTATATGACAACTCCTGAAAGTCCTGCTGAATTGGAACGGCCCATTAAACGGCTGAAAGGATTCCAGAGAGTGACCATACCGGTAGGGCAGACAAAGACAGTGGAAATCGATATCGATTGTGCAGACCTTTGGTTCTGGGATCTAAAAGATGATAAGATAATGTACGATCAGGGGAAATATGTATTTGAGATCGGCGCTTCATCCAAAGATATCAAGGGAACAGTAAGCGCCGTTATGAAAGGCCAGCTGGTTCCGAAGCTTAAAACAGTGGTAGCTGATTGTGGCAAAACCGTACTGCGAAACGGCGAAAAAGCTCAGACACGTGTCACCGCAGCCATGACGGATGACCGGTTTTATGACCTGCAGAATGCCACAGTAGCGTATTTCAGTAATAATCCTGATGTCGCCTCTGTAGATTCCAAAGGATTGGTCAGAGCACAAAGGACAGGCGTGGCTACCATTACGGCAAAGGTTACAGTTGATGGTAAAACAGAGACAGGAAGCTTTCCGGTTAAGATCATGCCGAATCTTTCTGTTGCATCCATACAGGTGAACAAAAAAGTGCTGAAAGGCTTCAATCCGGATGTGAGGCAATACAGCTTTATAATGAGAAAGGCCTCTGCCAAAGCTCCGATAGTAACTGTTAAACCTGTCGATCCGAATGTATCGGTAGAAGTGAAACAGGCCGGTGCTGTTCCGGGGACTGCGGTTGTTAATGTGGTTGACTACATCACCTTTGACAAAAAGGAATATGTGATAAACTTTGGCCTCGCATCTGTAAGTGATGATTTTGATGCCAGTAGCACGGGCGATCAATGGAGCTGGACAAGAGAAAATACTGCAAACTGGAGCTTAACGAAAAAGCCGGGATCTCTGGTTATTATTAGTGACAAAGGGGATCTGATTGAAGGGAGCAACAATGCACAGAATGTTTTATTGCAAAACGCAAATACGGATTGGACGATCGAATCGAAAATCGTCTGTTCAAGAAAACCCTCGAACTTTTCTGAAAACGCCGGTATTCTGGCATATCAGGATGATGATAATTTTGTAAAACTGGCTTACCGACCCACTTTTGGTCGTCGTGGTGCCAGAAGACAAGGAGGAGAGCAACCGGGATCCGTAGAGCTTCTGGTCGAAGTCGGAGGAGAACAATTGTCATCTGTACAAATGAGCATGGACAGCATCATACAAAGTGATAATATCCTGATCCTTAAACTCATCAAGAAAGGCAGTTCGTATACAGCGTATTGTTCTTCGGAGGGCAAGAATTTTGAGAAAGTCGGCGAAGCAGATGCTGTGTTGAAAGATGTTCAGGCAGGTATTGTGGTGGCCAATGGTGAGCTGCCGGCCAGGATGGCAGGTTTCAGAAGATTCATGCAACAGGGAAACCAGCCTACGACACCTTTTGAAGTGGCATTTGATTATTTCAAAATATCCAATTCCGGTTTAAAATAACCAATGACATTTTCAATAAAAAAATTGACAATAAAAAAAGCAATGAACAAAGGGCAGGGAAAATACTCCTTGCTCCTTGTTCTTTTTCCCTTACTCCTTTTCTCCTTTTTTGTCTTTCCTAATTCCTGTAAAGAAGAAAAGGCAAACTATGTCGATGTGGCTGGCGTAAACGACCATTTTGTGGCTGTTACGAACAAAGGCAGGATCGACTGGATAGCAGAGGAAGGTTTGGTCACTGAATCCTTCAGCGTTGATGGGGAGGGGCTGACAAGTATAGTGGTGCAGGATGGAAAAATTTATGTTGCCGGAGATCAGGGAACGGTATTTTTTATTGAGGATGAAAACATTCGAAGCATAAAAAGCGGCACAAAAAAGGCAATCAACTGCATCGCTGTTTTTAAAGATATGATCATTACCGGATATGACGAGGGAATGTTACGGACAGGTAGCCTGACATCTGCTTTCAAGGAACACTCTTTTGTGATAAAGGGAGATGTCGTTGATCTATTTGCTGACAATGCTGTTTGTTATGGTGTAACGAACAAAGGAGAGATCCTGAAAACACAGGACGGGTACAACTGGTCGGTCTTTGATTTCAACATA
>JBNKDZ010000411.1:0-4572 GCA_050288525.1 Cyclobacteriaceae bacterium | reverse complement strand
GTATTTCGGGTGTTGTTGATGGCGGATTCTTCGGTCTGTGGCCCAATGGCGGCGCCTGGCTGAGTCAGCATCTGTGGCAGCATTACCTCTACACCGGAGATAAAACATTCCTTAAAGAGGCGTATCCCGTCCTCAAAGGCGTCACGCTGTTTTATAAAGATGTGTTGCAAAAAGATCCTGAAAATGGCTGGATGGTCGTTTCTCCTTCCATGTCACCTGAGAATTCCCATCACCCCAACATATCCATCTCTGCCGGTACAACGATGGACAACCAGCTGGTATATGACGCCTTGTACAATGTCATTACAGCGTCTTCCATCCTTGATACCGATAAAGAATATGCAGATAGTTTAAAAGCCATCATGTCCGATCTTATGCCTATGCATATCGGAAAATGGGGACAGCTACAGGAATGGAACAAAGACTGGGACAGAGAAGACGACAAACACCGGCATGTGTCACACCTTTACGGACTATACCCCTCGAATCAAATATCTCCCTACCATACTCCTGACCTGTTTGCAGCTGCCAAAACATCCCTGCTTGCCCGTGGAGACGAATCGACAGGTTGGTCTATGGGATGGAAAGTAAATCTTTGGGCCCGCTTCCTGGATGGCAACCATGCACTAAAACTTATTTCCGACCAATTGACTCCTGCCATCCAAGCTACGGGAGGAAGACCCAGAGGCGGCACCTACCCGAACCTGTTTGACGCACATCCTCCTTTCCAGATCGATGGTAACTTCGGATGTACTGCAGGTATTGCTGAAATGCTGCTGCAAAGTCAGGATGGAGCAGTTCACCTGTTGCCTGCCTTGCCTGATGCCTGGAAAGCAGGAACAGTCAAAGGATTAAAAGCACGGGGAGGCTTCGAAGTAGACATCCAATGGAGCAATGCAGAACTCACATCGGCCACCATCCGATCCGAACTGGGAGGCAATTGCCGCATCCGGTCGTATATTCCGTTACAAGGGGAAGGACTTACTGAAGCAAGTGGTGACAATACAAATCCATACTTTGAGGTACCCGCTATTAAGCCACCGGTAAACAACTCAGAAGCTGAAGCCACTGATCTATCCCTTAAAAAGATCTACACATATGATGTAGAAACAAACAAAGGTGGTGTGATCAAACTGACGAAATTATAGAACCAGGAGTATTTTGAGATCAATCATATTCGTATTGATCTTGTTGCTGCCGGAACCGGCATGGGCAAATATGGTATTTACCATGCCGGTTCTATGGCAGGAACATTTTTTATCAGCCAATTCGAGCGGATCCTGATACTGTGTTTTACATGCCGGTCGATGAGCCACCATAATGATCAAGTATCAGTAGGAAATAACCGGGCAATACTAAATTCACAATACATTACAGAATAAAAAAATACCAATAATTATTGCTAAAAAAACATGTAAAAGTGAAAGTAATAATTATTTTTGTTTTTTTGCTGTTTTTAACTGGTTCGGGAATTCTATTATCAGAATTATAAAAAAACAGCATTCTAAACTATTAAAAATAAACAGGGAATGATAAACTGGAAAAATGTCGAGGTGCAATTCAGACAGTTGATGGAAGAATGCATTCAAAAGATCAAAGAAGAAAATATACAGGTCTCGTATGACCTCGACTTGTATGTCGATTATCTGAGATCCGGTATAATGATTTTTGTTGATGATGCCGAAGTTCTTTTTGATGAAGATGCTGATGATCAACAACTTATCGGAGAATTGAGCATAGATGAATGGGCTGCAGATGTAAAAAAGATTCCGTCGCTGAGTGAAGAGGATTTCCAGCTGGAAGTGATCAATTGCTTTAAACCCATCGTTGAAGAAATGCACCAGTCAGGCAGCTTTAAACAGTTAAATCCGGCATTGCCATTTACAGTAAATCTGAAAGTGACCGGTTTCCCGGATGAACATCTTATTCTTTTGGAGGGTGATGATGACGATGAGTTGAATGGCATGGAATCAATGAAAACCATGATGCAACAGAATTACACCAAAGCCATGGAAGAAGATTCCGAATACAGGAAGATGCTTGAAAACGCTCAGGACCAGATATCATCCATGTATGCCAATATGCCTGGCATGGAAAATTATCAGATTCCCGATATGCAACAACTCGCAGGACAGGCCATGGAAAATTTCTTTGATGCTTTTGATGATGATGAAGACGATGAAGACGGAGGGTTGATCCTGATGAAATCGCCCGACTGTGATACCGATGAGCAACAACAACGAATGCTTGCTCTCGGGGCTATTCTGAAAGTAAATAACGGAGAATATATCAACACCCTTGAAAGTGGTCTGGATACCAATGACATACTGATGCTTGTTGAAGACTGGTGGGGTATCACAGACAGAGAATCTGCTTTAGAGGTACTTGATTGGCTTAAAGAAGAAGGTCACAGAACGATTTACGAAGTAATACTCCATCTGATGGACAAATATCCCTGGTACGAAATGGAACAGGTTATCGGGAAGAACCTTCCGGATCTGCTGGATATTGAAGATCCGGACGAAGCTGCAGAAACAGTGTCGAAAGCACTATCTTTCTATCGTAGCATGAAAGAAGCCTCCCGCCTGTTTGTAAAAGAAAGTCTGTTTGAGCAACCCTATCCTGAATCACTGATCGCATGGGATCTCGGCCGGATGATCAATGTTGCCTGCTGGTGTACAGAAGCCGGCTTCCTGGATGAAGAAGAAGCCTGGCAACATATTGAGAAAGCCTCCGGAATAATTACAGACACATACGCCTCATGGAGAGATTTCGGCATCAACTACATCTTTGGCCGGTATGTGTGGGCCGGTGACAAGGAAGGACATGATCCTATGATCGACATAGTTGAATTTCTGTCAGCTTCAGAAGAAAGTCCCTGGAAAATCTATCCATTTAAAAACTAACATTTGCTTAATCACTTTTGTATAGACCCAAATACTACAGAGCTCTTCAATATAAAAGAAGAGATTCTGATGTACAGTAAGGAAAATGTGATGATGGATTACTCGATAAACCTTGTTGTCGAACTGGATAATCTTAAAACCACACCCTATTATCACATATTTTCCTGGAAATATGTCGATGTGGAATTCTCAGAGGATATCGTCTCCGGCTTTCCTTTCCGGAAAATCTTTCTTGAACTATACAAAGGATTTGAGATTATTTACCGTGTTGATACAGCAGGGATATTTAAAAAAATTGAAAATTTTTCGGCTATTTACGAGGCCTTTGATGACACCCTTTGGTACATCATGGAAAAAAGCGGACTGATGGAATCTGACTCGGACATTGTGCTGGCAAAAAAAAGCTTTGAAAGAAGACAACTGGTAGAAAAGATGCATATTCCGGAAATCCTGCTCCTTCACTTTCCGTATACAGCTACCTACCAGCCCGATAAAAAAACAGAACAACATATTGCGCTTCCAACCGGAAGTACTGAGCCTTTGTTCGGGAAAGAGATCTCCGAACACAAAACATATGACAACACTGAAGAACTCGTCATTAACAGGATCTTCACAAAACAACCCGTTGATAAATGTATCCATATATTTCCGGAGCTTGAGACGGCATTTAATTCGTATATGGAATATTTCAACCTGAAACAAAATGGTTTTAACAATGAGGAACTTTATCACATCAGGAAAGGAAAAACCGACTCATGGATAAACAGCATGAAATACGAACGGACGAGTACTCAAAACAATTTCTACAAACGAAAAAAGATGCTGCTGGATCGGATCACACTTTAATAGATCAATAGGGATACTTAAATTTCCTGGTCAATTAAACGCTTTGCCCTGTGCTCTTTGCCCTTCGCCACATGGCCAAATTCTATCCTCATCAAAGAATAATATTAAAATAATTAAAAATGTATTGCCGCACATAACAATTATAATAGCTTTTGTCTAAAAGAAATTATAATTGAAAATTGTATTATTATTTGATTGCATAATCTTTAATCGTAAATTTATTACCACGATTTTTTATAGAAACTATTGTAATGGCTTCAAAGAAGATATTATTAATTATAATTTTATCGGCTTTTTCGTTATTTGGCACCGCAAAGGCTCAGGATAAATCTGAAAAAAACAAGCTTACGCGCAAGGAAAAAAAGGAATACAGAAAGCATTTGCTGGAGATCAAGAAAGATCAGATCTTACGGTTGTTAAATTCCAGAAGATGGGTCATCGAAGCACATCTTGTCTTTGACAAATACAATCAGAGTTATCAGATCAATCCATTAAACAACTTTGTGAGCATCGAAAACGATCAGGGCTCTGTCCAGCTTGGATTCAATAACCTGATCGGCTGGAGCGGTGTGGGAGGCATCACCATTGATGGTTCTGTGACAGAGTACAATCTGAAGGTCAAAAAGAACAAATCCAACCCGATACTGATAATGCGATTATCCGGAAAAGGTGTAGGTTATGTGAGTTTATATGTTGCTATAAATGCTGCCGGACAGGCAAACGGCAGGATAAGCGGTGATTTTGGTAGCCGGATAACATTTCAGGGAAGGATCGTGCCTATCGAAGCATCACGGGTTTTTAAAGGACGCACCACAGAAAA